>NZ_JCACIN010000003.1:0-92380 GCF_059504425.1 Drouetiella sp. | reverse complement strand
AAACGAGGGATATCTTGATCATGCCGTAAGATCACCAAAAGTTGGGAAGAGCCCCAGTACATTGGCATCTCCCCGCACTGCCTGACAATCCACATAAGCCGGATCACCAGCGGGTAAGGGTCTAAACGGATCAATTGAATTGTAGATGTCAGTTAAAACGTCGCTCACAATTTCTCGCTGCTGCCCTGCGAATGTGGCTCTATTTTAGCGAGAACGGAGTCAAGCGCGATCGCCAATCCATTCTCTCTGTCTCAGGCAAGCGATCGCCTCCCCATTTGCAGCTGATTTCCCTCAAAAACTTTCGCTCTCCAAGCTCAGATCTCGGAACTTCAAGCTTTGAAGGCGATCGCTCCCCCTCCGATCTCGAAACTTCGGCTTCGGGACTCGGAACTTTGACCTCAGAGCTGCAATCGTCTAGCTTTGAACTCGGAACTTCGCCTTTAGGACTCGGAACTTTAGCTTCAGAGCCGCGACAATCCAGCTCAGAACTCGGAACTTCGGCTTTGGGACTCGAAAGGTGAGCCTTTGAGCTGCAATGGTCTAGATCGCAGCCCAGATCGACTCGAAAATCTATGGAGAAATGACGAAATCGGAGGCAGTCAGGGCTGGACGTCCTGTAAGCGTGGCAAAATTGCTGCCAATGCCCAAGCCAGGTTTACCGCGATCGCTGTTGTAAAATAGCTTGCCGCTGCTGTAGACAATCAGCGCCGGACTGGTGGCTACAGCTTTTGGGTTGGCGGCGATCGCAAACGTTTTATCACTCAAAGCCTTGACGGATTTGAGGGCGGTGAAGGTGGTTTTGTCGAGGATGATTTTGTCTTCACCGGGCTTGAAGTCTCGAATCATATCAACGCCGATCGCGGTTGCCGAAAACTTACTGTCCGTATCGAAGACAAATCGGTCTTTGCCTTTGCCGCCTGTGAGTGAATCGTTGCCCAAGTTGCCCACGAGGCGATCGTTTCCCACACCGCCAATTAGCGTGTCGTTGTCTGTGCCGCCATAGAGAAAATCGTTGCCCTTGCCGCCCGTGAGCAGATCGCTACCCGCATCGCCGTAGAGAAAATCATTGCTCACGCCGCCGTCTAGCACGTCATTGCCGTCACCGCCGTAGAGCCGATCGCTGCCCTGCCCTCCCGACACCACATCACTGCCTGCTTCGGCAAAGAGGCGATCGTCCCCTTCGTCGCCCCGCAGCGCATCATCTCCTTCGCCGCCATAGAGAGAGTCGTTGCCGACACCGCCGAGGAGAGAATCATTGCCGACCTCACCATAGATCTGGTCATCACCACTGTCTCCCGACAGCGTATCCGCATCGGTTCCTCCGTAGAGTGCGTCATTCCCAGCGCCGCCGAGGAGAGAATCGTTGCCAAATTCGCCGTAGAGTAGATCGCTACCGTCATCCCCACTCAGCGTATCGTTGCCCTCGCTGCCAAACAGAGAATCGTTGCCCAAGCCACCGAAGAGGCGATCGTTTCCAGCTTCGCCAAACAGTTCATCCTCATCATCGCCGCCGCTTACGGTATCATTGCCTTCTCCAGCAAACAGAGTATCTTTTCCGATTCCTCCGTCTAAGCTGTCATTGTCGCTGCCGCCGTTTAAATAATCATCGCCAGCATCCCCTTTAAGGACATCATCGCCTTCCACGCCATAGATCGAATCATTGCCAGCACCGCCCGTCAGAAAGTCATTGCCGACCTCGCCGTAGAGGGTATCGCTGCCCTCGCCGCCCTCTAGCGAGTCTGCCCCCTCGCCGCCGTGGAGTTCGTCGTTGCCAGCGCCGCCCAACAGCGTGTCATTCCCGACTTCGCCGTAGAGCAAATCTATGCCATCGCCGCCGTCCAGACTGTCATTGCCCTCCCCACCCTGGAGGCTGTCGTCACCTGCTCCACCTGTCACAGTATCGTTGCCTGCCTCGCCGTAGAGCTTGTCTGCGTTCTCTCCTCCGTCGAGTGCATCGTTGCCTTCCCCGGCATAGAGGCTGTCGTTCCCCGCTCCGCCCAGGAGAATATCACTGCCTGACCCTCCATCCAATTGATCATCGCCCGATTCGCCCGCTAAGCTGTCGTTGCCGTCGCTGCCCGTCAGAGTATCGCTGCCCTCGCCACCTAAGAGTGTGTCGTTGCCCACCTCGCCATAGAGCAAATCATCATCGGCACTGCCCTCCAGCCGATCGTTGTCAGATCCGCCATAAAGACTGTCTTTGCCGATGCCGCCATCGAGCAGATCATCACCTGCCTCACCGTAGAGCAGATCGTCGCCCTCGCCGCCGTCGAGGAAATCGCCACCCTGACTGCCTCGCAGCACGTCGTTCCCTAGCTCGCCGTAGAGGCGATCGTTCCCTGTTTCGCCATAGATCTGGTCGTTGCCCTCACCGCCGTAGATCTGGTCGTCGCCCTCGCCGCCGTATAAAGAATCAGCTCCAGCTGCGCCCCGCAGCGTATCGTTTCCGGTAAAGCCGTTAATGGTATCGTCTTCCACCCCTCCGGTTAGGGAGTCGTCAAACTTGTCGCTAACCTGATCGCCCGCTATGTATGCCAACTTGCTTGCCCTTCACAAAATGCTGTGTCGGTAGGCTGTCCCCTGATTGATGTGATTGATGACTCGCTAATTTACGCCCTGCGGCTCTCTTCTGCGGTCATAGCTGCATCCTAGCTTCGATCAGGCTAATTTCAGTGAAGTAGCAGCGCGATTGGTTAGACACTCGATTAAGGAAGCGTGAAATCTCGTAGAGGTGTATTTGGCTTTCTGGGCGATCGCTCATCCATGCCGTTTCAAGGGCGATCGAATTCTGTAATGAGCTGATGAACTCCCCTGTCAATTCTGTGAAGTCTAATTAAAAAAGCGAATTCATCTGAGAAACGAGTGTTTACAGAGGCAATACTGCTCTAAATTCGAAATGAGCAGTTTGGTTAAGGGTTCATACCTTATTCAAAGGCATAAAGCTAGTTTAAGGGTTTCTACTCAATGCTTTTCTCGGTGTTAAGACGGTGAGGTATTGCTAAATCTGGGTATAGTTTTTTCGAAAAGGCTGCTCTGCAACCCTTTCAAAAAAATCATACCCAAAATCAGTAGCGCTGAACTGTGATTAGGGGGTTGGTCTACTGCTTGCGCTAAAAGTAGATTGATAAAGTCTTAGCTCAATCTACAGCCGTCAATCTACAGCGGTTGCTCAGCAGTTTGTATTTTCACTTCATCTACCTAAAAGGGGTTTATCTCAAGCTAGCGCCGGGTCTCAATGGCGTTCAAGCTTGCATTAATAAGAAAGCAATATCCAGGTTTTAACTCTCAGAGCTAGAGATTCAGGGCTGAGCTAAAACTCGGTATCAAAGAACGCTTAAAGCGTGGCTTTTGCCTGCTCATTTTTCTCATAACAATTGAGCAATGGCATTCTCGCCACTGCTCAATTGTTGGAATCAGCTATTTACTCTTTTGGTGCATTCAGCAGTGCATCGAATTGCGCATGGGGAAACTATGATTATTAATGGATGCCAAGTTGAGTCAGATACTCAGGTCGATTGTGATGTCTGTATCGTGGGCGCAGGAGCCGCAGGCATAACGCTGGCTAGAGAGTTACAGCAGCAAGACTTAAAAATTGTGCTGATTGAAAGCGGCAATATGCAGTTTGATCCAGCGATCGATCGCCTCAATCAGGGTGAAGTTATGAATGAAGCGATGCATGGCTCTTTGCAGGTGAATCGCCGCCGTCAGTTGGGAGGCACTACAGCCATTTGGGGCGGGCGCTGTGTCCCGTTTGATGAATCTGACTTTGTGGCGCGATCGCATGTTCCCTATAGCGGCTGGTGTTTTCGCAAAAGTGAGTTAGTTTCTTATTATCAGCGTGCCCATGAGCATTGTGAAATTGGCTCCTACACTTCAACGCCGATCGATCTATTGCCTGCTGCAAGCCGTAATCGTGCCATGATTCCCGGTTTGTGTACAGATGAGCTTTCCACAAACGAGCTGTATTTGTTTAGTCCGCCGACGCATTTTGGTCAGCGATATCTGTCTGAGCTACGCCAGTCCCGTCAGATTTCTCTGTTTCTGAATACGAACTGTCTACAGCTCATCACCACTGATGATGGCGGCACGATTGAGCGGCTGCAAGTTGCTTCAATCCGGCAAAACAAGTTCTCAATTTGTGCCAAACGATTTGTGCTGGCAGCCGGAGGGCTGGAGGTGGCGCGGCTGTTGCTGCTTTCCCGTCAAACTCATGCCAACGGCATTGGTAATCAGCATGATTTAGTTGGACGCTTCTACATGAGCCATTTAAATTATCGATTTGATGTTCAGTTTATACCCGGTCTACCCATCGTTTGGGATTACGAAAAAACCCGCGAATCGATCTACTGCCAGAGAGCGATCGCCCTTTCTAATCAGCAGCAGCAACAGCATAAATTATTGAATCATCGGGTGTTCATTGAGCGCCCCAACGTTGCGAATCCAAACCACAAGAACGGCGTTTTCTCGGCAACCTACTTGACAAAGGCACTGCTTAGACGACAGACACGAGACTTGCAAGGTCAAAGATATGATCAGGTATACGGCAAAGCGAATCGTTTTGCCCATGCTCTAACCCATGGGCAAAACATTGTGCTAGGTTTGCCCAGTGTTTTGCCTTTTTCTTACAAGCTGCTAAGTAAAAGATTGTTGAGCGATCGCAAGCTGCCTTCTGCACTTGCCCATAACCGGGCTAACTTTTATACGCTACGCATGGATAGCGAACAGGTTCCTAATCCCCATAGCCGCGTTACCCTTAGCTCACAACAGGATTGCTTTGGCTTAAACCAGCTTCAGGTAGATTGGCGCACGACTGAGCAGGATGTTCAAAGCATAGAGCGTTCGATGCAGCTCATTGGGGAGGCTTTCCGTCGCTGCATCGTGGGTACAATAGCGCCTTTAACGGACGTTCTCCTTGAGCCTCAAGGCGGACATTACCTAGGCACAACTCGTATGTCTAGCAGTCCTAGCAGCGGCGTTGTCGATGAAAACTGCCGAGTTTACGGCGTTAGCAACCTGTTTATTGCCAGCAGCTCTGTGTTTCCAACTGCGAGTTACGCTAACCCAACGCTAACGATCGTGGCACTTACCATTCGCCTTGCCGATTATCTGAAGCAAGGCTTAGCGGCTCCTTCTCTGCATTTTTCGGCTTATCCCAAACGCTAGTAGCTTATGTGCCGCTCGGATGCAGCGAGGTTCCGGATATCAGATTGGGGTAAGGGTAATTTGAGTTTTGCTAATTAGCTTCTGACTCTAGTAGGGTAGAATCCACTTCACTGATCATCTCGTACTAAAGGGTGAAGCGGTGCTAGTGATCTCCTAAGTAAAATCAGCTAGAGCCGAGCTAAGTTTGTAAAATCGGAGACCTCATTATGACCGGAACAGCTTACGTATTTATCGATCGCAATACCTATGATTATCAGTATCTGATCGATCACGTGAAACCGGGTTATCAGGTAATTTTGCTAGAAAATGATCGAGATGGTATCGATCAAGTTACCGAAGTTCTACAGAACAGCCGTGAAGTGACAGAGCTGCACTTGGTTAGCCATGGTAGCCCTGGCTGTCTGTACTTGGGCAATACTCATCTCAGTCTAGAGAATCTCGATCGCTATGCAGGTTTACTCAAACAGTGGCGTACAGCTCTCGCCCACCAGACTAATCAATGTGCTGACCTGATGCTCTATGGCTGCCGAGTAGCAGAACAGGGCTGGAGCGAGTTTTCGCGCGCGCTCTCCACATTGACGGGAGCCAATATTGCAGCCTCTAGAGACGAAGTCGGCAATGGCAGGTGGAATCTGGATCAGCGTCAAGGAGCGGTTGCCGCTGACCTAGCTTTCTCGCCCCAGGTGCAGCAAGCTTATCAAGGCGTTTTTAGCGTTGGCTACGCCCTGAGCAATAATAGCCTAATTGCCTTCGATACCTTAAATCCTGACAACCCCGGAGCGGCGATCGCTGTTACTGGGCTAGGCACTGGGGAAAACCTTGTAGGAATTGATGTTCGTCCTCAGAACGGCAAGCTTTATGGTCTTACCAGCAACGGGTCTGCTGTCCGGCTCTATGTCATCAGTCCCCAGACTGGCGTGGCAACTGCCTTGACTACCGTACCCGTGCAGTTTGATGATGGCGCAGGTAACGCAGTGCCGATCACAAGCACAAACTTTGGACTAGATTTTAACCCCACAGTCGATCGCCTGCGGGTCGTCACTGATAGCGGCTTAAATTTCCGCATGAACCCCAACACAGGGGCTTTAGTGGATGGTAACACCGTCACGCTCGGCGTTAATGCAGATGCTGGCATCAATGGTGGAGGTGCGGTTGATGCAGCGGCTTACACCAATAGTGCGCCCAACGTTACCACAACGACGCAATACACGTTAAGCGCTGCCAGCGATACGCTCTCGATTCAAAATCCGCCCAACAATGGAACGCAGACTTTACCCCTAACGGTAACTTTGGGCGGCACTCGCCTAGACTTCACGGCCGTCAGTGGGTTTGACATTCCTGCTGGTGTAAATGTTGCCACTTCAAATATACCCGCAGCCGGAAACGCCCTGGCAGCGCTGACTGTGGGCGGCAGCACCGGACTGTATTCGATCGAGCTATCTACAGGTGCCGCAACGCGAGTGGGAGCGATCGGCACAGGTACAGCTCCAGCTCAAGGCTTTGCCGTTCAGAATGAGGCATCTGTTGGAGATACGCCGTTAATTGGGTTGACTGCCGCTAATGCGATCGTCCGATTCAATCGTTCTAGCCCTAGCACCGCCATAACGGTTCCTATTACAGGTCTTGCCGCTGGCGAGTCGGTAGTAGGCATCGATTTCCGTCCGGCAACCGGACAGCTTTTTGCCCTTAGCACCAATGGCGCAGGCGGCGTACGTCTATCTATCATCGATCCGCAGACAGGTGCCGCAACTGCTGTAACGACCACCTTTCAGCAGTTTGATGATGGCGCAGGAAACGCGGTGCCGATTCAGGCAACGGCTTTTGGCATCGATTTCAACCCCACGGTCGATCGCATTCGAGTCGTCACCAACACAGGACAAAATTTCCGCCTCAATCCTATTACGGGACTGCTAGTGGATGGCGATAATGGGGGCGCGGTCGGTAGCGCAGTGGGTACGAATCCTGACGGTTCGGTTAAGGGTAGCGCCACGGCAGTAGATGCAACGGCTTACACCAACAGCTTTGCCGGAGCTACGGTTACAACCCAATACACGCTAGATGCCACGACCGATCGCCTCCTGATTCAAAATCCGCCCAACAGCGGCACCCAATCTCTACCCTTGGCGGTGACGCTCAACGGCGCGCCGCTAGACTTTTCGGCGGTCAATGGGTTCGACATTCCTGCTGGAGTTCGGGTGGCAACTGCTAATGCCGCCGCTTCTGGACGGGCGTTAGCAGCCCTGACGGTAGGAGGCAGCAGCAACTTGTACGCAATCGAGCTGAGTACGGGTGCTGCGACGCTATTGGGCGCAGTTGGCGCTGGCACGACGCAATTAATTGGGCTAGCGGCAGCAGATTCTCCTGTTGGCGCAGTCGCTTTTGCAACTCCCACCTATAGCGTGAACGAGAATGGTACGTCGATCGGTATCAGCTTGGTGCGGACAGGCGGCTCGACCGGAGCCTTCACCGTCAACCTCTCTGCTACGGGCGGCACTGCTACAACTGCCGACTACAGCGGACTGCCGGGTACCATCACTTTTGCTGATGGACAAACTACCGCCACGGCAACCCTCAACATCACCAGAGACACTTTGGTAGAGGTCAACGAAACGCTGAATCTGTCCCTCAGCAGTCCGACGAATGGGGCTGTTCTGGCGGTTCAGGATGCCGCAGTTTTGACCATCAATGAACCGCTTAGAACGCTCAGAGGCAATGGCGCAAGCGGCACCACACGAGGCACCATTACCAACGATCGCCTTCTGGGATTGGGCGGCAATGACGCTCTCTTGGGGTTTGGGGGTAATGATGTGCTGGATGGCGGTTCAGGAGGTGACCGACTGAATGGCGGTCTTGGAGCAGACCTGTATGTCTATGCCGGAAGAACCAAGCAAGCTGCTTTTGCTAACTCTTTAATTGGTGCACTTGACCGGGTATTAGGGTTTAAAGTGAGCGAGGGCGATCGCTTCCAGCTAGATTTTGACAACAGGGCTTCTACCATCAACCTGCCGCGCCGATTGTTCAATGCAGGTCAGGAAGGCAATACGCTCACCGATGCAGTTCGGACAGCCTATGCCGACAAAGATCAGCAGACGAGAGGCAGACAGGGGTTAGGAGTCAACGAAGCCGTGTTCTTCACGTCCAGAGGACAAACCTACCTTTCGGTGAATGATGGTCAGGCTGGGTTTTCGGCTAGCCGCGACTTGCTCATAAACGTGACTGGGATTGGCTTCAATCCTGGAGATGCTACGGCCGGGACTCTGACGGTTAGCAATTACTTTGCCTAGGCTCGATTAATATGACAACCGCTAAAGCGGTTAAGACGGGGACATTGAGGACGGGCGTTTCGCGCCCCACCCAAAATGTCTCCGTCCTACCTCAGGTGAATACAGCTACATACCATACCGATTTAAACGAATTTGTGGGCACATCGAACCTCAGAAGGGGCTTGGCAATGCCAAGCCCGTACCGGGATCTGTCGCGGTTCCAAATCAAATTGGTATCCGTTTGAGTCATCGGTTTGAGTCATAAGAAACGGGCAACAGATTCTCTCTGCTGCCCGTTTTTCTAGTTGAAGAGGGACGATCGGCGATCGTCCCTCAGCCTTTTATCGGAGAGGCTCTGACAAAGCGGTCAGCATTGCCTCATAGATGTGAGCTTGGTCGATCGCATTGGGAACGCCCGGAACATCGAACCCGTAAGATTTATAGCCCTGCCCAATGTAAGGACTCAGGTCAAAAGCGCGACCCTGGTAGTAAACCGGAACCATGCGGTTCGTGTGGCTACCCCAACCGTACTTGTTGACGGCAGAAGGTCCCCAACTATGTCCTGCCTCAGATGCCAGCAGATCATTGCCATAGGTGAGAGCCTGAGCGCCCTTCGAGAATAGCTGGTCGCGGTAGTTGGGGTAGAGCGTCAGGTAATGGTCATGGTCAGCCGTGACAATCAGCACATTCTTCCGCCAGCCGCCGTTCTTGTTGATCCAGCTAATCACCGTTTGAACTGACTTATCGAAGTCGCGGACGCTGCCAATCAAAGAATCTAGGTTGTTGTCGTGAGCAGCCCAGTCAATGTCGCCGCCCTCAACCATCAGCCAGAAGCCGTCTTTGTCCTTGCCCAAAACATTCAGAGCAGACTGAGTCATTTGAGCCAGAGTGGGATTCTCATTCCGCTCTTTCTGCACAAAGCTAGCATCCGTTTCGCCGGGTTGCAGCGGACGGTCAAAGTCATTGACGGGTAGGCGTCCATCCACGTAGGGAGTGGCATACAGGGAGCCGCTCCGAGCAAAGCTTGCCAATCCGGTGCTGCTGAAGTCGCCATTCTCGGTGCTGACGGGAATATTACCTGCCTGACCCCGTGCCCCAAACAGACCCAGAAGCCTTTCGCCTTTGTTGGGGTTGATTGCGGCTGCGGTTTGCAGAAGCTTGGTTCCAGCGTTGGGCTGGCGCTCTACAAATTTGTAGCCGTAGCGGTTGCTATCGTTAGAACCTGCGGCTGCTCTACAAGCCTCAGCATCCGTCAGCGCCGTTTTACCTGTCAGTTCCTTGTAGGTCGTGGCTCTGATGTAGGTATAGGTGCAGGTGCCTGGTGCTCTGTATCCAGTTCTGCTGGGGTCGTTGACGGCATTATCGTGGTCAAGGGGGTGACCGCCGCCCAACATCACCGTGGGCAGGTAGCCTTGGTCAAGGCGGATTGCTTCTTGGAGAATGCTGTCCAGGTTAGGAAAATCATTGTCGTACTTGTTACGACGGTTGACCGATGAAACAGCGGCTCCGGGAGTCGCGTGGGTAATGGGAACTGACGTGACCACACCTGTCGATTTGCCCAGTTCAGCAGCCGTCTGCAAGATGGTTTTGACATCCGACTTTTCAAAAATATCGACCGACATCGCGTTGTTATAGCTCTTCACCCCGGTGTAGAGGGTTGCAGCTGTGTTGGCAGAGTCGGGATAGCTGTAAGTGATGTAGTCTGGCTCAGGTGATTTGTCAGGAGTGATGGGTGTCCAGGGATTTGAACCGCCGCGACCCGCATCATAGCCCACTAGGTTGCCCAGGTTGGGGTCGGTTGCGCCGCCAGTACCATCAGCACGGGTGCCGGGGTTAAAGGGCAGAGGCTTGAAGCTAAATCCGTCGCGAACGGGCGCTGCACCCGTCACACCGCAATCGATTCCGGTTGGGTTTGCGGTCGATCGGCATAGCGGAGAAGCAGCATTCAACGCCGAGTTGCCTGTGCTAAACCTACCCGTTACAGAATCAAATACGGTTGTGCCGTAGGTGGTAGCAAACGTGTAGCCAGCAAGCTTTTGCATGCTCAAGCCTTTGCCTTTGCCGCTGGTGTAGGAAGCGCCGTTGGCAACTGCCGCCGCACGCGCCATTTCCCAACCCATACCATCGCCAATCATCAAGATGACGTTGACTCCATTACCGTAAGTTGCTGCAACTGCTGCTTGAGTCAGGGTACCCAAATCGAGAACAACGGCGCAAAATACGCACGCTAAAGCCAGAGACAGCTGACGCTGCCAGCTTCTAATAATCTGAACCATGAATATATACCTCTAGAGGAATCTGAATGGTTTACTGGTAGAAATTCAATTCCTGATGGGAAGGATTTCTCCACAAGGAGATTTGAGCCTGATGAGCTGATGGCTGAACCGATGAGAAAGCCGCCGCTGCTGCGCGTTGGCTAGATGGCTGGTTGAACGCAAATGAGAACAGCGCTACTCCCAGAAAACCCACCAAGAAATAGACCAACCGACGTAGAAACTTATTCGCTAAGAAATCCATAAACCCATACTCCTAAAGGTAGGTGAAGAAGATAATTCGCACCCAGACTTGTACCCGATCCTGACTTCTAAATCTGCACCTAAGCTTTACTCAAACCTGCACCCTGAAACTTCCCGTTCAAAACCAGCTATGGGGAACTAGTTATAGAAATTTGGCTCACTGTTAGGGTTAACAGTTCCGCTAGGAACGGCAGGAGCATCAGTGGGTCTAGAAGTGGCGATCGTCGAGGATGACGTGCCGCCTCTGTATCCCAGCAGTATCGAAGCATCGCCAAGATACTGTGCCCATGCCTGAACGTTGGGCCGATTTTGCCAATCGGCTCGGGAAACTTTGACAAACAGCAGGGGTGACAAACTGCCGTTGCGATCGCCCGTCACCTTCACAGCAACCTCTGTGATGCTGGGATTTCCTGCAAAGGCTTGGGCAATTGAGTTGCCTGCCATTGCCTCCGCCCGTTCGATCACGGCAGCGTAGCTCTGATCGTCAGAGGAATCAATCACGTAGTTTAGTGCTTGAGATTCAGCACGGGCAACTTCACCCCCTGCAGCGCTCAATGTAGCGGTCAAAAGACTAGCTAAGATAAGCTGAACCCAAGGATTCGCTTTCTTGCCCCCACTGGATTTTACGCTCATGCTGCTAACCGTCCGTCCGCTAAGCACGAAGCAGAAACGATCGCGAGACTCACTTCAAACTGATTAGATTTTGACGAAACAGAGGCTAATGCGGTGAAAGCCTCACGACGATCGAATGAACAGATAGAGCACATATAGACTTGAAAGTTGCAGACTTGATAGTTAAAGACTCAACAAGGACATCCAATAAACCAAGAGACGCTTGCACATATCTTCATACGTTCATGACCGTATCATCGAAGCCTATGAACGCTGTGTGTTCTCAAAAACATAGGATGTTAAGCTTCGATGAAGCAGCGGATGCAGAGCGCGATTGCCAGAAGGCTTCTCTAAGATTTGCAGCATCGATTCTTCAATCCCAAACACCTGGTTCAGATGAGTTTGCAACATGCCAACCAGCTGATCTCGCTCATCTGCACTGAGAGCAGAGACTCTAAGATCGGCGCAGAGCTTGACTTGGCTGGGCGTAATGCTCCAAATGTAGAGCTTTTCAACCTCTTCCACGGCATCGAAATCCTGCAAGCTAGACTTGATCGCTTCGGGCTGGAGCGATCGCGGTGAAAACTCTAGAAACACCTCTAGGCTCTCCTTAATCAGCGGGATGGCGCTGAGGCAGGTCAGACTGGCGATCAGCAGGCTGGTAGCAGCATCGACCCACATCCAATGCCAAAAATAGATCATCAAACTGGCGAAGACAATACTGACAGAGCTAGCTGCATCGGCAGCCACATGCAGAAATGCCGATCGCATATTGAGATCCTGACGGCTGCTGCTGTAGAGCAAGCCAATATTGATACCGTTGATGATTAAACCGACTCCTGAGCCAAACAGCATTGGCAGTCCCAAAACTGCCTCTGTTGACTGGAGGCGATCGACTGATTCAATTACGATGAAGGCGGCGATCGCCAATAAACTCAGTCCGTTGACTAACGCGACCAGCACCTCAACCCGACCATACCCAAAAGTGACCCGACCCGACGCAGGACGCTGTGCTAGATAGCTAGCGGCTAGGGTTAGCCCAAAAACCGCTACATCTGAAAGGATATGCCCCGAATCTGCCAGAAGCGAAAGACTATGGCTCCACAAACCCGCCAACACCTGAGTGACAAAAAGACCGCTAAGCAGCCCTAAAGCCATCCACAAACGCCGGATTTTCTGTCCACTTTGCGCCGGATCGCCCCTCTGAGCTGTACTGAAATGTAGAAGACCGCACTGGCAAGAATTCAAAATTCTGGAAGTAATCTGATTCGCCTGTGGAGTAGTCGGCTGATTAAGCTGTTTAGACTGATTAACCTGTGACTGTTCGCTTGCAAGTGCCATTCTGAGCAGAACTCTGTTGCTAATACTCTATTGCTGTCTGTGATTAATCCCTCTACGTCACCTCTTGCAGCGATTTGATCTAGCAATCGGTATCAGCACCCCCATGTAACGTAGCAGGTTTGTCATACTGACTCAGTAAGAGAAGATTAACGTCAGGTAAAACTTCTGAATACCTGAATAGCTATTGGTTGCAAGGCGACTCAGGGCAAGGCAGAGTTTCTTGGAAAAGGCAGAATTTCTTGAAAGAAGAGCTTGAGGAGAAGGAAGGCTCCCCCTCAACTGTCACTTATCACACAGCGTATCCCACCCCGCTCCGCCACACTAGGTTTAAAGTCTAGGACGCGCCTAGAGTTAGGATGTGCCTAGGGTAATCGCATAGCTTAGTCTTGGCTTAAGCATCTTCTGAGACAGCTATGTGTCACAATGTAAACGGTTTTGCCAACTCGATAAAAGCTTGGGAGTAGGCGTGAGTCATGGAGCCACTATATGATTACGTCTGGTTGATTCCTGTCCTGCCACTGGTAGGCGCGATGATACTAGGCTTGGGGTTAATTTCGTACGGCAAGGCAGTTAATAAGCTCCGCAAACTATGTGCGGGGTTTATCGTGTCTTTGCTGGGAACCACGATGGTTCTCTCTTTTGCATTGTTGTGGAGCCAAATTCAAGGGCATGAGACTTATACTCATTTGATTGAATGGGCATCGGCTGGAGATTTCCGGCTAACGATGGGCTACACCGTCGATCACATTACGGCGCTAATGCTGGTAATTGTGACCACAGTGGCGTTCTTTGTCATGATTTACACCGACGGCTACATGGCTCACGATCCGGGCTATGTCCGATTCTATGCCTATCTCAGCCTGTTTAGCTCGTCGATGCTGGGGCTGGTCATTAGTCCTAACCTGCTTCAGGTCTATATATTTTGGGAACTGGTCGGCATGTGTTCCTACCTGCTGATTGGCTTCTGGTACGATCGCAAGCCTGCCGCAGATGCCTGTCAAAAAGCGTTTGTCACTAACCGAGTCGGCGACTTCGGTCTGCTGCTGGGCATGTTGGGATTGTTCTGGGCAACGGGCACTTTTGAGTTTGATCTCATGGGTCTGCGGCTGGAGAACCTGGTGGAGTCTGGGTCTATGAGCGTGGCGATCGCCTCTCTCCTAGCTATCCTGGTGTTTCTGGGACCTGTTGCCAAGTCGGCGCAGTTCCCGCTACATGTCTGGCTGCCAGACGCGATGGAAGGTCCGACCCCGATCTCAGCACTAATCCATGCGGCAACGATGGTGGCTGCCGGAGTTTTCCTGATTGCCCGGATGTATCCCGTGTTTGAGAACTTGCCCACCGCGATGAATACGATCGCCTGGACGGGAGCCTTTACCGCCTTCCTGGGAGCCAGTATTGCCATCACCCAGAATGACATCAAGAAGGGTTTGGCATACTCCACGATGTCCCAGCTGGGCTACATGGTGATGGCAATGGGGGCTGGAGCCTACGGAGCCGGACTATTTCACCTGATGACCCATGCCTACTTTAAGGCGATGCTATTCCTGGGTTCAGGTTCGGTAATCCACGGCATGGAGGGCGTAGTCGGTCATGATCCGGTGCTGGCGCAAGATATGCGGCTGATGGGCGGTCTGCGGAAACATATGCCGATTACGGCAATCACCTTTTTGATCGGGACGCTGGCGATCTGCGGGATTCCGCCCTTTGCCGGATTCTGGTCGAAAGACGAAATTCTTGGCTCCATGTTTGCCGTCAATCCTGCCCTGTGGCTAGTGGGCTACCTGACTGCTGGAGTCACGGCGTTCTATATGTTCCGGATGTACTTCAGCACGTTTGAAGGCAGTTTCCGAGGCAACGATGCCGACATCAAGAAGCAGCTCAAGTTAGAACAGTTCCAAAGGATGGGCATGTCTTTGGGGCCTGGAGCGATGAATCCTCAGGAGCTAGCTCTGACAGCCGATCATCATGATGCCCATGAGGCTCACGAGAGTCATGATGATCATGGGCACAGCCACGAACCCCATGAGTCGCCGATCGCCATGACCTTGCCCCTAATGGCACTGGCAATTCCCTCAATGCTGGTAGGTTTGGTGGGTACGCCTTTTGCCAACTACTTTGAGGCGTTCATCCATCCGGCAAGCGAAGTTGTGGAAGGAATCCCATCTGAGGTGGACTGGAATGAGTTCCTGATCATGGGCGGCAGCTCAGTTGGGATTGGACTGATTGGCATCTCGCTGGCGGTGCTAATGTATCTGCAACGCAAGATTGATCCGGGGGCGATCGCCAAAACGATTCAACCGCTCTATCAGCTCTCGCTAAATAAGTGGTACATCGACGATATCTATAATGTCGTGTTCGTTCAGGGCAGTCGGCGCTTGGCGCGTCAAGTCCTGGAAGTAGATGTGCGGCTGGTGGATGGCGTGGTCAACCTGGCGGGGTTTGTCACCTTGGTGACGGGCGAAACCTTAAAATATCTGGAAAACGGACGGGTGCAATTTTATGCCCTGATCGTGTTCGGAGCCGTGCTGGGTCTGGTGTTGGTTTCTGGTATCGCTTAATCCCTTGATTTGTCGGGTGTAGGGTATGGGGTGTGGGTGTTACAGCCTTGCCCATTCCCACACCCTGAGTCCCCAAACGCTTATAGAAACCTGCAATGGATACTGCTAATTTTCCCTGGCTAACCACTACTATTTTGCTGCCGATCGTGGCTGCCCTGTTGATTCCGTTTATCCCTGACAAAGATGGGAAAACGGTTCGCTGGTACTCCCTGATTGTGGGGTTGATTGATTTTGCCATTCTGGTTTACGCCTTCTATACCCAATATGATTTTTCTAGCTCCGATCTCCAGCTTGTAGAGAGCTATTCCTGGGTTTCGGCGCTTGATTTACGCTGGTCGGTAGGGGCAGATGGCGTGTCCATGCCGCTAATCTTGCTGACTGGATTCATTAGCACGCTGGCGATTCTTGCCTCCTGGCCCGTGACGCTGAAGCCAAAGCTGTTTTACTTCCTGATGTTGGCGATGTATGGCGGTCAGATTGGGGTGTTTGCAGTACAGGATATGCTGCTGTTCTTCCTGATGTGGGAATTGGAGCTAATTCCGGTGTATATGCTGCTTTCGATCTGGGGCGGCAAAAAGCGGCTGTACGCGGCAACTAAGTTTATTTTGTATACGGCGGGGGGGTCACTGTTCATCCTGGTGGGGGCGCTGGCAATGGCGTTCTACGGGGATACGGTGACGTTTGACATGCGATCGCTCATGGCAAAAGACTATCCCATCAATTTCCAGCTTCTCGTCTATGGCGGCTTCCTGATCGCCTATGGAGTAAAGCTGCCGATCATTCCGCTGCACACCTGGCTGCCAGATGCCCACGGCGAGGCGACGGCTCCGGTTCACATGCTGCTGGCAGGTATTCTGCTGAAGATGGGCGGCTATGCCCTGATCCGCATGAATATCGAGATGCTGCCGGAGGCTCACGTTTACTTTGCGCCGATTCTGATTATTCTGGGCATTGTCAACATCATCTATGCGGCGCTGACCTCCTTTGCTCAGCGAAGTCTGAAGCGCAAGATCGCCTATTCCTCTATCTCCCACATGGGATTTGTACTGATTGGAATGGCTTCGTTTACTGACTTGGGCTTGAGCGGAGCCATGCTGCAAATGGTGTCGCATGGACTGATTGGAGCCAGTCTGTTCTTCTTGGTAGGCGCAACCTACGATCGCACCCACACTCTGATTCTGGATGAGATGGGCGGCGTGGGGAAAAAGATGCCCCGGATTTTTGCCATGTTCACGACTTGCTCTATGGCTTCGCTGGCGCTGCCGGGGATGAGCGGCTTTGTCGCCGAGCTGATGGTGTTCGTCGGCTTTGCCACCAGCACGGCTTACGGACTGCCCTTCAAGATTATCGTGGTGCTATTGGCGGCGATCGGGGTGATCCTCACGCCGATTTACCTGCTGTCGATGCTGCGAGAAATTTTCTATGGCCCTGAAAACAAGGAGCTGACCTCGCATCAAATCCTTGCCGATGCCGAACCCCGCGAGGTGTTTATCATCGCCTGTCTGCTGGTGCCGATCATTGGCATCGGCTTCTATCCCAAGCTGATCACGCAGATTTACGATGTCAAAACACTGGCAATTACCGCTCGGCTAGAAGAAGCTTTGACGCAGGTTGCCGAACACCCGGCGCTGCCGCGATCGCTCGCCTCAAAGCTACGCATCGCCCCGGCAATACCCAAAACCTGATGACCGAGCAGAAACAAATTAAGCCTCTTGCAGATTAGAGTTTTGGGATTAGATTGGGTAGGGGCATAGCCTCCACCCAATCTAATTTACAAGAGGTCTACTGTGGAGACGTTACTCAGAGTAGCGTCTCTTTTTCATGTCTCTTGACGACGTTCCTCAAGCTTCTGGAGGGCGAACGATCGCCCCTCTCAAAAATATCTGCCTTAGAATTTAAAGCGGTATGAGTTTCGCATCAGCTCCACGGCAGTTGGCGAATGATGCTGAACTTCTACCCGTGAAGGATAGAGTTTTTAGCTAAGCATCAGCATACGAGTTATTGCAAATGAGCGATCAAGCCCAGATCGAGAGTCTAGATCACCTACCGCTCCTGTTGGCAGGCCCCATACTTAGACGGGTCACACCCGAATCGATCGCGGTTTGGGTAGCACTGAAGCAGCCTTGTCATGTAAAACTCATGGTTCATGACACGACGCAGCAGGGGTCAGCCATTGGAGACAGACTATTTGAAGGCAGCCGAACAACGGTGGCGTTAGGACAGTGGCTACATGTTGTAGTTGTTACAGCAAAGGCAGAGTTCGGGCAGACGTTGGAGCCCGATCGCCTCTACGCCTACGACCTTCAGTTCACACCCGCAGATCTATCGCACCAGCCAGATTCGTCGCACCAGCCAGATTCGTTGCAACAGCCTCCCCAGCCGCTACAGCAAGCTCTCTGCTCCGATCGCTTTCCTGATGTCACCATCAGCTATTTTGAACACCAAAAACCAACCTTTGTGCTGCCGCCCGATCGCCTGCAAGATTTACGGCTCGTTCAGGGTTCCTGCCGCAAAGCCCACGGCGATGGGTTTGATGCACTGCCCATGCTCGATTGCTTGATTGAAACCGCATTCGATCAACCGCAACAGCGCCCCCAGCAGCTCTTTCTGACGGGCGATCAAATTTATGGGGATGATGTTGCCGATCCGCTGCTGTGGGTGGCAACACAGCTAGGGGATCAGCTGTTGGGCTGGGAAGAACAGTTGCCTAGCAGCGATCGCTCCTCTAGCCAGACTGCAAGCCCTACTCCCAAAACGTTGCCCGCTGGACAACGAGCGGCGATTGCCACCGATCAGGCAGGCTTCACGGCTGGATTGCACCATAAATTTGCCAAGGTCAACAGCCATCTTCTGGGTCTGGGCGAGTATTATGCCTCTTATCTTCTAGCCTGGTCGCCGATCTGTTGGCCTGACACCATCCCAGACGGCAATCAGATGTTTCATATGGCTGCCACATCGCGGCGCGAATATCGCCAATCCGTTCGGCGGTGGGATCAAGAAGCTCAGGATATGCGGCAGTTGATCCACACCCTGTGGAAGGTACGACGTGCTCTGGCCAATATTGCGACGTACACTATTTTTGACGATCACGATGTCAGCGATGACTGGAACTTGAATCAAGCCTGGTGCCTCAGAGTCCTAGGGCGACCTTTGGGGCGACGAGCCGTGCAGAATGCCCTCACCGCCTATGCTGTGTTTCAAGCCTGGGGCAATACGCCTTGGCAATTTGACGCAGACTGCTCAGGCGCAAGACTGTTACAGTCTGCCCAAGACTGGTCCGCCGCCAAAGGCACCGATACCGCTGCGCTGGACGCGATCGCCCGCTATGTTGGCATGCCGCCTCTCGATCCCCATACTGATCTGCCCTTGTTCGTTCGCGATGGCGACGTGCTAATCCTCGATCGGCATCCAGATGCATTGACCTGGTACTACAGGGTTGAGGGCGCTTGCCACGAAGTGATTGTGCTCGATACCCGCACCTGGCGAGGCTATCCTGCGGATGAAAAACCGATCGCACCGCCGATGCTCCTCTGCCCGCAAGCCTTTGAGCAACAGCTAAGTCACCCGCTGCGATCGGCTGCATCAGCATCGGTTGCACCCAGATCGTCCACACCCAGATCATCTGCGCCGCCATCCCAACGCCGAATGACTTTTGTGGTGGCTCCAACCAATTTATTTGGGCTACAGGTCATTGATTGGATTCATCGCTGGCAGTTGAGCCGCAACAAAGTTTACGCCACAGATGTTGGGGATGCCTGGAACATCCACACTGAGGCACTCGCAAAATTTCTCACGGTGCTCTTCCAGGAGCGAGAGCAGGTGATTGTGCTATCGGGCGATATTCATTACAGTTCGCTAGTCCGCTTGTCGTATGGCTCCACGTTTCCGATGGAGGGATCGTCGGTGTTGGTGCAGCTAACTTGTAGTGCCCTCAAGAACGAAGAACCCCTCACTCAACTGATTCACACTCGCCTGAAAGACTGGCTTCTACCCGAAAAGGTGCGCGTTTGGAGCGGGTGGAGCAATCCTCCTGCGATGGTTGAACATTCAAAGACTCAACGTTCAACAGCTCTACAGCGCCCCAAACAGGCATCTTCTCCAAATCCTGACTGGCTCTGCGCACTAGAGTGGATGCCACGTCTCCAGACCCAGACCTCTGAATTTGGCAGGGCTGAATTTGGGAATGTTAAATTTGGCAAGGCGTTAACCTGGTTGCCGCCTCTACACCAGAAAGCAGTGTGGCAATGGCTCCAGCCGCTTTTTTTCTGGCGATCGCGCTGGTTTCAGGACGGTCGCGAAGTTGTGGGCTTAAATAATCTTGCCCTGATTCATTTTGAGCTGAGCAACGCAGGGCAAACTGACAACGTCATCCAAGATTTGTACTGGTTTTCGTCTTGGTCTCCCACCGAAATTGTCTACAGTCGGTTTGAAAGTCCGCTAGAGCCTAACCAGCCGTTACTCAAGCAAAGCAGTCGCCGCATGGGATGACGGGCGTTGCTGGTTTTATGTATGAATTTTTTTTGAAAGGGGCGCTCCGCGCCCCTTTCAAAAAAAATTCATACCCAGATTCAGCAATGCCGGATGACGCAAGGGGCAAGAGAGTTTAAGTAGACTCGCGATCCTGACTCAGACGATGAGCCAGAAGAATAGGCAAAAAAGTAATCACAATGACGAAGACTGCCGCGACATTGGTGACGGGTCGCTGCCGGGGTCGAGTTAACTGAGACAGAATCCAGATGGGCAATGTAGACTGCTGACCTGCGGTGAAGGTGGTGACAATCACTTCGTCGAAGGAGAGGGCGAAGGCTAGCATTCCTCCTGCAAGCAGAGCCGTTGCCAGGTTGGGCAGCACAATATAGCGGAAGGTTTGCAAAGGATCTGCGCCTAAATCCATGGAAGCTTCTATCTGGGATTTAGCGGTTCGGCGCAGGCGAGCCACCACATTGTTATAGACCACCACAATGCAAAACGTTGCGTGACCCACCACCACCGTCCAGAAACTAAAGGGAATCCCGGTTAAGTTAATGGCCGATCGCAGGGCAATACCTGTCACAATTCCGGGTAAGGCGATCGGCAAGAGCAGCAAGAAAGAAATCGCTTCTCGTCCAAAGAAGGGAGTTCGGTAAACCGCGATCGCCGCCAATGTTCCCATGATCAGAGCCAAGCCTGTCGCCACGGTCGCCACCTGCAACGAAAGGGTCAGCGCCTGCCAGAGATCTTGACGCTGCAAAGCAACCGAAAACCACTTCAGGGTTAACCCTGGCGGCGGGAAGGTAAAGGCTGAATCTTCTGTAGTGAAGGCATATAGCAGAATGACGGTAAAGGGAAAGTATAGAAAAAGTAGCCCTCCCCCGACGGCAATCTTTAAGCTGAGCGGTGCAGATTTAGAGGGCATCAAAGGCTCCCAGTCGCTTAGCACCAATCAGATAAAACGTCATGATGATCATGGGCACCACGGTAAAAGCTGCTGCTATGGGAATATTGCCAGCAGTACCTTGCTGAATGTAGGCGACTTGACCAATAAAAAGGCTAGAGTTCCCCAAAATACTGGGCACAATAAAGTCTCCCAAAGTGAGGGAGAAGGTAAAAATAGAGCCTGCCACAACGCCTGGAAACCCTAGCGGCAAGATCACCCAGCGAAAGGTTGCCCAATTTCTACCTCCTAAGTCGGCGGAAGCCTCCGTTAAAGAAAGGGGAACTCGCTCTAATGCCGCCTGCATCGGCAAAATCATGTAGGGTAACCAAAGATAAAGAAAAGCCAGAAACGGCCCAAACGCTGAAACCGAAAGCGAGGTGCCGCCGATGCTGGGTAGGCTTAAGAGAAGATTTAAGAGTCCCTCTAGGTGGAAGAGGCGAATGAACCAACTGAGAACACCTTCTTGAGCCAAAATTAGCTTCCAAGAATACACTCGCACCAGGTAGTTAGACCAGAGGGGTAGCAAAATAGCCAAGGATAGAGCCGCTTTGAGTCGGGGCGGGGCATGGCGAGCCATATAGTAAGCCAACGGAAACGCCAAGATTGCGGCGGCGATCGTGACCGATGCAGCCATTCCTACCGTGCGCAGGATGATATCCCCATTAGAGCGACTCAATAACTCACCATAGGTTTGCAGCGTAAATTCGCGGACAACTTGACCCGTAAAATCGTCTAGGTGAAAGAAACTTTGAATCAGCAGCGCCCCCAGAGATCCCAGGTACACGACCCCAAACCAGAGCAGCGGGGCTAGCAGCAGCAAAGCCAGCAATCCTCGCGGTCGATGATAGAAAAAATTGACTACCCGGCGGAGCTGAAACCCAGGGCGACGAGCAGACGCGGGAGGAATGTTCTGCATATGCTGCGCCTAGCTCAAAGGACAAATGTGTTCACGCTGCCAGATCAACTGCACCTTGCCCGAACGGGGGATGGCTGAGGTCGTATTCTGCTCAACAACGGTTAGATATCCGCCCTGTAGCGCTACTCGGTAGCGGGTAGATATGCCCAGATAGAGCACCTCCTGAATCTGCCCGACAGCGGAGCAAGCGTCAGGGGGGACAGGTGTTTCGAGATCCGTCATGTGAATTTTTTCTGGACGAATCGCAAACGATCGATCTGAACCGATTAGGGCTTGCGCCAAGGTGCCGTCCACCACATTAGAAACTCCCACAAAATCCGCAACAAAGGCGGTTGCTGGGCGTTCGTAGACCTCTGCCGGAACTCCAATCTGCTCGATTTTACCCCGATTAAAGACCGCTAGGCGATCGCTCAGGGTCAATGCCTCTTCTTGATCGTGGGTGACAAAGATAAAGGTAATCTCTACCCGTTTTTGAATCGCTTTGAGTTCCATCTGCATTTGCTGCCTCAGCTTTAGATCTAAAGCGCCCAAAGGTTCATCTAGCAATAGAACCTGCGGTTCGTTGATCAGGGCACGAGCCAGAGCCACCCGTTGGCGTTGCCCTCCTGAGAGTTGAGAGGGTTTTCGCTGCATCATTCCGCCTAACTGCACCAGTTCTAGCATCTCCTCGACTCGCTTCTGGCGCTCTTGCTTGGGCGTTTTCTTGAGCATTAAGCTGTAGCCCACATTCTCGCCAACGGTCATGTGAGGAAACAGAGCATAGTCTTGAAAAACGGTATTAACGTTTCGTTCATAGGGGGGAAGGCTAGCGGCTTCCTGCCCCAAAAGACGGATACTGCCAGAATTAGGCTGATCAAAACCCGCAATCAATCTGAGACAGGTCGTTTTGCCCGAACCTGAGGGACCCAATAGCGAAAAAAACTCTCCCTGATCAACCGTAAAGCTGAGATCATCTACGGCTCTCATGGCTTCAAACTGACGAGTGACATGGACAAACTCAACGGCTGGAAGCTTTTCAGTCATAGAGTTTATTACTTACTACCAAGCTTATTTACTACCAAGCTTATTTGCTGCCAAGCTTATTTGCTGCCAATGATGGCGATGTAGCTAGAGACCCACTTAGAGTAAGGAACACATTTCTTTTCCCCATCGCACATAGCAACAGGAGTGCGCCAGAAGCTAATTTTCTCAAAGTTTTCAGAGCCATTGGTTGCGCACCCTTCCGCCCCAAGCAATGCGTTTCCTTTACAGGCAGCAGGCACGACGGGAACAGACCCAAACCAGGCAGCAACATCGCCTTGAACCTTGGGCGAGAGCGAATGCTCCAGCCATTTGTAGGCGCAATTGGGATGCTGTGCCTGAGTGTGCACCATGGTGGTGTCTGCCCAGCCCGTTGCCCCTTCAAGGGGGATAGTACTGTCAATAGGCGATTCCTTGCTCTTGAGCAAGTTTACCTGAAAGGGCCAGGCGCTAGAAGCCACGACCCCCTCGCTGACAAAATCATCGACTTGCACATTGGCATCATGCCAGTATCGACCGATAAGCTGACGCTGTCCTTTGAGAAGGGCGATCGCTGCATCAAATTGCGCTTGATTCAGCTCGTAGGGGTCGGTAATACCCAATTCCGGCTGATGCTCCTTGAGATACAAAGCTGCATCAGCAATGTAAATAGCCCCATCGTAGGCTTGTACCCGACCCTTGTTGGATTTGCCATCTGGAAGCTGCTGTTCTCTAAAAACCACATCCCAGCTTGTGGGTGGCTTAGGGAAAGTTTGGGTATTGTACATCAGCACATTGGAACCCCACTGGTAGGGCACACCATAGTGCTTACCCTCTAACGTATGCCAAGGAGCATCCTGCAATCGAGGATCAACAGTTTTCCAGCTAGGAATTAGATCTGTATTGACTTGCTGGACTTTGCCACCTGCGATCAGGCGTTGAGTGGCATCTCCACTAGCCGTCACCAGATCATAGCCACCTTGATTCATCAGCGTTACCATTTCGTCAGAAGTTGCCGCCGTTTTCACATTAACCTTGCAACCTGTGCCATTCTCAAAGCCTGTCACCCAGTCATAGCTTTCGTCAGTTTCGCCGCGCTCAATGTAACCCGGCCAAGCCAGGATTGAGAGCTTTCCTTCGCCTGCGCCAAGGCTCTGAAGCGGTACATTAGCACCCGGCGAGAGAGCCAGCGACGGATCGCAAACTGCATTAACCAGCATGAGGAAAGTCAAAAGCAGGGAAAGAAATTTTTTCATAAAACTCTTCTAGGCGGCAATGAAGCGAGTACCGATAACTTTATAGCAACCGCCAAGGCGGTTAGGACGGGGACATTTTTGGTGGAGCGCTTCGCGCTCCACCAAAAATGTCCCCAGCAAACTGGCGACAGCTATGCTTTAATGCTCCATCTTCGATGCTCAGTAGCCTCAGGAGTCATTGCTATGATTTCTCTGATTCTTCTGTCATCTTTGTTGAGCGTAATGCTGGTCTGACGCAACAGTGTTCAGGGCTAGTGGGACAAAACTTTGCTTCTCTGGGCATTTTGTTTCCCTATACAATCGCAAGACTCCGATAGTTTGTCAACACTGGCATTGTCCATTATGGAGTCAGGTTGAACTGATACCAATTTAAGACACAAACAGGGCAGATGATTTTTGAGAGCCGCGCTCCGCGCGGCTCTCAAAAAATAACTCATTGGATCTGGGCGCGTAGCGCTATATTTTAGAACGATCGCCATTGCAGCGCCTTTCCGCAAGAAATTCTGGAGCAGGCAGTCAGAGCTACGATCGCTTTAACATTTTTATTAATACTGCAATGCGAGTCGAGTATCTTGCGATCGAATGTGAGCAGCCAGCGCCTATTGATCTTGTAATAATTGCAGCGCTACACCAATAATAATGAGCTGTAGGGGTGAACGAAGCACCCGATTATACCGATGTGATTCTCTAGTTTTTTGGAAAATAACAGGGTCTTGCGAACCAGTCTTTAAACCCGTTGGCTAAGGTGCAGTTGAGCCATTCAATGTAGCAGGTTTTACCACTCTCTTTGCCGAGGCTTTGATGTCAATTACTGGAGAATACCTGACGCTGACCAGAACTGTTCCCTTGATTGCCAACAAATGACCCCATCTCGTCACACTGAATTATTAAGCGCATTTAAGTTGATGAGGCGGCAGATAATTTTTTATCTGTCCTGTTTGGGTCTTAGATTGATATGAGATACGTCTTGGTTCGTTTTTAGACGTGATTAACATCAATGCCTCAAAGCCTGATTACGGAAACTTGAAACAATTGATAACAGGCGCTTCCACGAAGTTCTAATTGAATACCTGAACTCGAAAAATGAGGGTGGCGATCGGGCATTTTGCTAATCCGGATGAAATTGAAAATTAATTAAATTAAAATCTAACCAATTTTTCAACTGGTCGAGTTTAGATCACCGAACTTGGCTGAGATTAGAACGCTTTTCCGGAAAGAATAGGCGCAGTTGTTGTAGTGGCATAGGACGGCATCTGCTCAACTGTCCAGGTGATTTTTACTTAGTTTAAGCCTCTCAGGACGAACAGCATCATTAGGTTTCCGTAAGTTCTCTGTTGTTACTTGGGTTAGCGTACAGCAACTTTTGCTCTCTATGCGCCGTCCTAGACTGTCATATGTTGGAGTTCTTAAGAGGCATCTACCGTTCATTAGCGAAAAGCCCCCATCATGATGAACCCTGCAATCACAACTTCCAACACATTAGCCGTTGACAAACCAGTTGCCGACAAGCCGACTAGCAAATCGACCCGATCGCTGGCAAAGTCTCATTCTCAACAAAGTTCCGTTCCTGAAAATGCATCTCTAAAAACGTCACCTGTGGAAACGATCGTGAAACCGTTAACCTTTCAGTCACCTGCCCAATTACCTGTTCAATCACCTGCCCAATCACCTGTTCAATCACCTGCATCCACTCTCCAAGGTTCACCCATTCAGAGGCTAGATAATAACCTCACCCTGCTTCAGGGTGTAGTAGAAGGTCTGCCAGACGGCATTATGATCCTGAGCGATCGCGGCGAACTAACCTATGACAATAGCTGTGCCCGCCAGATTTGCCAAAATTTACTTGCCACTGCAAACTCAGCTAGCGTTCCTCTCCAGATTTGGCGCTGCTGCCATGCCTTAATGGATAGCCGCCAAATTGCGCAAGCCATTGTTATTGAAGATGAAATTCAAACTGAGGCAGGAACAACCATACGGATTCGAGTTCGCTGGTTAGATCCTGGCGTAGAGCATTCTTCATTCTTAGTAACGTTAGAAGATCAGCAGCAGTCGGCTCAGTACCGAGCCTATGCCGAAGCCCAGCGCTATAGCCTAACTGAACGCGAAACTGAAGTTTGGGTGTTAAAACGAATCGGACTGACCTATAAAGCGATCGCTGCCAAACTTTATATCGCCGAAGATACGGTCAAAAAACATATCAAAAATATTCACGCCCGTCGAGATGCCGCCCACTGGGCAAATGGTTAACGCTGTTTTGAAGGGTGCGCGCTGCGCACCTTTCAAAACAGTTTGCATAGGATAGAGCGAAGAGTTTGAGTTGCCCCCTCACCTCGATCGCGCGTTATGTCCCCCAAACAGACTGTAGATCTCCAGGAGTAGCCCCATGAACAATGCCCAATACGGATTGCCCTTTACACATTCAGAAGTTTGGCTCTCACAATCAGGAGCCGCCTACCGCGCTGATGCTCAGCGACCTCCTGCTGAACCCTGCGTCAATAGTCCAGTTCACATAATCCAGAATTCCTACCGTCATGAGCAGGCGATCGAGGTAGAGGTGATTGAGGTAGAGGCACTCCAGACTGAGGCAGTAGAAATGCAGGCGATCGAAATGCAGCGCATTGTCCACGAAGTTCAGCCCGTTCAATCTAACTCTGCTCAGTCTTCCGTCCAACCCATCCCCGCTCAAGATCCGAACCCCGGACTGCTGGATATCGGATTTTGGCTAAATTTACCTGAATAATTGGCGCTTTCAAAAAATAAAGGGGGATTAAGCTTCTCTTAATCCCCCTTCTGAATCTCAATCTCTAGCTTTTAGGCGTGAGGTGCAGCTTGCCGATATTCCTCAAAGGACTGATAGTTGCGATCGCCTTCATAAAGATGACATTGCTCCACAATTTCCTGCATTAGCCCCAGAGAAAACTGTCGCTCTTGGATGTATTCACCCCAGTTTTCTTTCAAAATGCGATGCGCCATCCGCAAATTATAGGAAGGAATCGCCGTTGAAATGTGGTGCGGCACATGCACATTAATATCGTGGCAAAGAAACTCAATCCAGCGAGGATAGTCGCAGTGGACGGTACCCGCAAGCTGTGCCATTGCCTCGTTCCACTGAGCCGATGGCGTAAAGGGAATCTCGGCATCGGTGTGATGCACTAGCGTAAAGGTACTCATCCAGAAGTGGTACACCATCCAGGGCATTAACCAGAATTTCACGAAGCCCCAGATGCCTGTTGTAATGATGAGCAGGGGAAAAACGATCGCCGCAAAAATTACCACGGATGCGATCGATAACTTCACCTTGTCTCGATCCTTGGGTGCAAAGTTAGCCAGATCAAAGTGCATCAAACCCCAATGGGCGATCGACCCAACCCACCAAAACCAGCCCCGGATTGCCTCATAGCCCTGGCGTTTCACCGTACCAATGTTTTCATAAACCTCGGTCGTGAAGGGTTGCCAAGCGTTATCTACCTCCAGCTTATTGGTATGGGCATGGTGGTAGTTGTGCAAGATTCGCCAGCTGTGAAAGGGATAGATCAGAGGCGCCATCATTACATGCCCCACGAGATCATTGACCCAGCGGCGGTTGGCAAAAGAGCGATGCCCACAGTCATGCCCGACGACAAACCATCCGGTGAGGGCAGTGCCCGTGTAGATCCAGGCGATCGGCAATAAGTACCAAGGGGAATAGGCAAGGAAGAGATAGCCGATCGCAGTCATCACCACTGTGACTAAAGCAGTCATCCAGGCTTTAACGCGGTTCTTCTGAAAGCACTCTCTAGGCAGCGTTTGTAAAATGTGTCTCAGTTTCAAGGCGGAAGGATCGGGAACTGCGGCAGATGCCGAATTGTCAATCTTTGCCGTCGATATCGTCATGAATTAGAAAACTCTCTGGGTATAAGAAAAAAGGACATACAAAAAGACCGCGAAAACTGGCATTTGCCTACTGGCAGCAAAGAGTGCCAAGGTTGCACAGCCACGAGTCAATTACACAATTATTTGTGCAATATTTGTGCAATGAGGGGAAACATCAGCCATCACACAGATGTGCCCTCATCAGTATACCTTTGCTTAATACTCCTTAATCTTTACTCATCATAATAATCCACCTGTCTCGGCGGCTTAATTCGGGCACGAGCAGGCGACAAAAGCTGAGGCTGTTCTGCAAAATTATAGGGAGTTGGTACAGGGTGTACCACATGTACTGTTCGGGTCTGACGACGGCGCGACGACATCATCACCACCACAATTACCCCAATCAAAACGATGCCGCCGCCCATCAAAACGATGAGGATCACTCCACCGCCAATCCAAAGAGCTGTCTGAATCTGTCCAGAGGACTGATCGTTACGGAGAAGTGCAGTCGGGTCGATCGACTTTTGATCTGCCATTTTGTCAATCAGGCGCTGCTGTTCCTGTAGCTGAGCAATTAGCTGTTCTGTGCTGCGCTGCTGCTTTTCCAACTGACTGCGCAGTTCTTCTGACTGACTTTCTTGCTTTTCAAGCTGAGTCTTGATGTCTTGAGTGTCGCTCTGCTGTTGACGAAACTGGTCAGTCAGCTCTCGCGCAATCCCCTGCTGCTGCTCAACCTGGGTTTGCAGCTTCCACCCCTGACCTGGATCTTGAAACACACCTGATGCCTGCGAAGGTGCGATCACGGGTTCTACGAGAGGCGCCTGCAAAACTCTCGGCTGACTGATCGCCAAGTCATTTTTCAACAAAAACAGAGCCGCAACCCCTGTGACAGCACAACCCGCTAAAAATGCCGCAGTATCAGCCATTGTTTTCTACCTCTACACCACGGCTGGGTTATGGAAAAGCTCAATTCCCAACTCGCTCACCTAAAACGGCAACTTTGCTATCTAATACTAGCAACTTGCCGCAGGAATGACCCACTATATCTTGTGTCCGTAGGATACTTTTGGGACAAATTTACGCAATTCTTACGGTAGATTCAGGGTCGAACAAATGGATTTTGTCGATCGCCATAGATAGCCACAGCATTTCTCCCAAGCTAACGCTGCGATCCGGTTCGGTTCTGACCTGCAAAACCAGCCTTTCGGCATTAGCAGATTCTGCAAGGCTGACCGTCAAATAGGTCTCACTGCCCAATGCCTCAATGTGATCGACCCGAACAGGCAGATTTTTAGGAGCAGGTAGGCTGACGCTGAGATGTTCGGGACGAATGCCTAGGGTAAGCGATCGCCCATCATAGGGCTTCAAAGCTTGCTCCCAGTTCTCAGGCAGCGTCACCCGAAACTGCGGATGCTGGATCAACAGCGGTGCCTTCACCTGGATGGGGAGAAAGTTCATGGGTGGTGAGCCAATAAATTCTGCTACGAATCGATTTGCCGGATAGTTATACAGCTCTAGGGGTGAAGCAAGCTGCTGAATTTGTCCGGCGTTCATCACGGCAATGCGATCGCCCATGGTCATTGCCTCAGTCTGGTCGTGGGTGACATAGATGGTCGTTGTGCCTAACTTGCGCTGAAGGTTGACAATTTGCGTCCGGGTTTCATTTCGCAACTTAGCGTCTAGGTTAGACAACGGCTCATCCATCAAAAACACCTGGGGACTGCGCGCCATGGCTCGACCTAGCGCCACACGCTGCTTTTGTCCGCCCGACAGCTGCTTGGGATAGCGATCGAGCAAAGCATCAATTTGCAGCATTTGGGCAACGGTCATGACTCGTTGAGTGATGGCACGCTCTTCTTCCGACTGGTATTGCAGGTTGCGAGGCAAAAAGCGAGTGACGCTGACCAGCAGGCGTTCTGCCCAGGAGGAGCGGGGGTTGTCTTCTGCGCCCACCGATCGCCGCAGTCCAAATGCCAGGTTGTCATGCACCGTCATATGAGGGTAAAGGGCGTAGCTCTGAAACACCATGGCAATATCGCGCTGTTTAGGCGGCAGGTTATTGACGAGGCGATCGCCTACCCAAATGTTGCCGCCTGTGATGCTCTCCAGTCCAGCGATCAGGCGCAGCAGCGTACTTTTGCCGCAGCCCGAAGGCCCCACCAGCACCATGAATTCGCCATCCTGAATAGAGAGGTTGATTCGCCGCAAAACGCTGACAGCTGAGCCTTCATGGCTTCTCTTTTCAAAATCTTTTTTAGGCGCTCCAGTTTCGGGTATTCCAGTCTCAGGTATTTCAGCGCGAATCTTGCTACCCAGTTGACGTGAAAAGCTTTTATAAATGTTCTCAATGACAACCTGCGCCACAATCACCTGCTTCAGATTATTTCTTGCCTGTAATTGGAAAGTTTAGCCGGAACTCTGGCGATTGCAACCCGTAGAGAGCGATCTTGCAAAAGATATCCGGGTATTGGCTTGCAGTTTCAATAAAAAGAGATGCTGAGTCAGCATCCCTTTTTATTGAAAACCGTTCAGCGAACAGTCTTCCGAACATGAGGTTAAGAGCGCTAGATTTCAGCAACCGATCGCTCAATCAAGCGATGCGCCAGGGTTTGAATGCCAGTGTGCTGATAGTACTTGACGTACATATCTAGGAAAGCCCCCAGGTAATCCAGCTTGTCTTTGGAGATATCCACAAATTTGGAGAGGTTGTCAACCACGCGATCGGGAGTCAATGCCTTAGAGGAGACGAAGTTATCCATCCAGCCTTTGGTAGACTCAAAGCTCTCGGTAATGAAGCCCAACTGTCCAGCGGAGTTGCCGCCTGGGATGAGTTCCCGAACTCCCTTGAAGGTTTGGTTGTGCTCCAAGTCAGAAGGCGACATGCCTTTAATTACCGACAAGCCTTTTGAGGCAAAGTCAGGCCCTAGCGGAATCAGACCGTCAAAGCAGACCAGAGCCGCCATCCGCATCAGAGATTCGCCGCCGTAGTCTTTGAGAGCCGATAGGAAATCGCCAATGCTGTCACCTGGAATGCCGTTAATCTGGCAAAAGGCAACCAGTTCTACGACCAGCTTGACGCAGAGGTCGATGCTCTGAGCCTTCTCAGGCTTGGGCGTGAGATTTTTCAAAATTCCCAAAAACGAGATATCTTGCCCCACTTTGTTTGCCAGAGCTGCCGCACCCAGAGCGCCCGAAGCCGCATCTACGGTTTGGTACAGCCACAGGGCGCGCTGATATCCTTCGTGCTTATCGTTGTAGAGCGTCACGGCGCGATCGCCAATCTGCTTGATCAAAGCCGGATCGGTTTCGCCCGTCACGGCAGTAATGGTCTTCTCAAAACCTACCAGGTTTTGCCACTGTCCTGGAATCACCCAGTCTAGGGACTTTAACGCCATCACCGTCATGCCGCCAGTGGGCAGATGGTCAACGTGGTCGTAAATTGCTTTGTCGCTCATAATATTCTCCTGATGTTGTAAGGTATCCAGGAACTCTACACTTTGCCCTACTAAGTCAGGAGCGCTCTAAGTTGAGCGCTCCTTAAAGTTAACCTTATGTTGGGTTGAGAGCGGGCTGAAGCTTGCCAGGGAGTGCTGGGGCGGTCTTAGGTACTTGAGCCTTGGGTGCTTGGACTTTAGGCAAACTTGAGGTAGCGGCGGGCAGCTTAGCCAAACCACGCAAATTGATTTTCTGAATCCAGGCAGCGCGATCTGCCTTAGAAAAAGCAGGATCACGAGACAGGACTTTAACCTGATAGCGGTTGTTGACTAAAACGGCCGTGCCAGTCGTGCCTTGCTCTACTGTGGGATAGCCAGCGATCGTCGCGGTGCTGCTCTGAAATTTAGTGGCTGCTGTAGGGTTGCCCACGGTGTCATTAATGGACAGCACGGCAACATTCTTGCCGCCCTTGTTAACTTTATATTCTGCAAAACCGTTCTTTTCTTGTGCCGGAACGACTTCATAGCCGCTCACGGAGTCTGGGAAAAACTTATTAAAGGTGCTTCCCTGCTCGGCTCCCTTAGCCACGGCAGCAGGTGCATTTCGCTTAGAAGTCTCTTCTTGAGTCTTAGCAAATTGGGAGGGTTCAGATTGGCTGCAAGCAGAAACCAGCACAACCAAGCTGAGTAAAATAGGAACAAATACTTTACGCCAGTGCGTAAAAAAGCGGGTGGACAAACGAGCGGAAATCATAACCTAGCTCCTAACACAGGACGAAGCGATCTCATTTTCTCTTGCATTCGACAGGTCTCGAATGGGTACGCATAAAGAATTAATGATCTATTTTTGTATCGTTCCCATATCGTTGCAGTCAGCGTTGCCAGAATGCTCTATCCCCAGAGAGATCCAGGGTCGCAAAAGCCGATCTTTGCGGTGAGCAAGAACGTGCATTTGTTGCTGCCACCTGAATTAACGATCGCACAGTGTTCTGCGTCTGGCTAAGAGGCTCGCCCTAGATGGCTCTTTTTCCGCCGTTCACATTGGAACTTTATAAAAGTCTGACTTAATTCAAAGATTAGGCGAATCCACTGACTTTCACTACCTGCTGTCGGAGAGCGGCTCTTATAGTTTCAGTAATGGTGACTAGCCCCCAACCAGTTTACCTGTAAGGAGCACTGCAATCTGTGATTACCACCTCTGACTTCCTGAAATCCTCGTCACTTGACTCATCTATGCTGGCTCGCCCACAAGAGATTTCCAATACCAAGCAGGTGCATCCTTCGGTTACTAGTAAAGCTAAGCGTCTTATGGACATTGTTGGCGCGCTGGTTGGCTTGGCGATTACGACCCTGGTTGCTATTCCTGTAGCGATCGCCAACCGATTCGATGATCAAGGCCCTCTCCTCTACAGCCAAATTCGCTGCGGACTCAATGGCAAAACCTTCCGCATCTGGAAGTTTCGCTCGATGGTCAAAGATGCCGATCGCCTCAAGCATCTCGTTCACAACGAGGCAAAAGGTAACATTTTCAAGAACCGTAATGACCCTAGAATTACTCGTGTCGGTCGATTTCTACGCAAGACCAGCCTGGATGAACTTCCCCAATTTTGGAACGTGTTAAAGGGTGAAATGAGTCTAGTTGGCACTCGTCCGCCCACGGTTGATGAAGTGATGAAGTACGAGCGCCACCACTTTCAGCGCTTGGTTGTCAAACCTGGAATTACAGGCGAATGGCAAGCCAACGGTCGCTCTACCGTAGAAGATTTTGAACAAATTGTGCAGATGGATATCGCTTACCAAGAAAAGTGGTCTGTTGCCTATGACTTCATCCTGATTCTGAAAACCATCAAGGCTGTTCTAGTCAAAGACGGTGCGTTCTAAGGCTTTTTTCAAGCCTTGGTTCTGAGCCGCTAAAGAGAAGATTGGAATATTGCAGGATTGGAATAAGTTTTGCAGAGTGCATAGACTTGGCTAGTTTAAGTCTTTGTAACCTCCGTCCCCCAGGGTTAGCTAAATCTTGGGGGATTTTTTATGCCAAATTTTAAGACCCAAACAAGGCAGATGATTTCTGAGTGCCGCCTTATCAATTTAAAGGCTAGGTTTACCTAAAAATCACAAGAATGGTCATACCCCAGTGGAGAACCGGAGTATACTCAAGAAGACCCTACTCAAACTCTAATAACGTGGAATTGTCCTGTAAGAGTGAATACGCATTGCTAGCCCTACTAGAACTAGCAACGCAACATAGCAATGGCGAACCTCTACAAATTCGCCAGATCGCTGCCGAGCAGAATATCCCCGATCGCTATCTTGAGCAGCTATTGGCAGCGCTGAGGCGGGCCGGGATTGTGCGGAGTCAGCGCGGGGCAAGAGGCGGATACTTTCTGGCACGAGAGCCTTGGAAAATTACGCTTTTAGAAGTGCTGAGCTGTATTGAAGGCGCAGAATCTCGACCGACTGAAGCTAGTCGAGAAACAAAGTCTGTAGAAGGCATGATTATCAGAGAAATTTGGCAGGAGTCTGGTCGTGCAGCTGATGCAGTGTTGCAGAAATACACCCTGCAAGATTTAGCTGAAAAACGCAGCTCTCGACGGCAATTAGATCTCATGTACTATATTTAAGCTGAGTCGGCTAAAGGTTGCGATAGCAGAGCAGCAGTTCTCATTGTGGATTTCATATCGGAGAGTTCGCGCCTTGCGGTCGCGAACTCCCCCAATACAGCCCGAACAAAGTCCGCCTGCTGCGGGTTTTGCTTCAAAGTGAGAATTGCTGATAGCAGAGGCTTCAGCTTTATGGGATGCGAGGATGAGCGATAGAATATTTGAATGGCAGAAACGTATTACGACACTCTAAAGGTTAGCCAGACGGCAACACAGTCTGAAATTAAGCAAGCCTACCGCTTGCTGGCGAAGCGCTTTCATCCTGATGTGAGTCAGGATGCTACTAGCCACGAACGAATAACTGAGATCAATGCTGCCTACGAAATTCTTAGCGATTCTCGTCAACGCCAGTCCTACGATCGCCAGTTGACCTATGAAAGCCAGGGGCGATCGCGACCTGCTGCAACTGCTGAAGAGCGCCATGAGAGAGCTGCCGCCGCTCACAAACGTCATCGTCAGGCGCAAGCAGGGCGGAACAGCGACGAGCAGCTTCAGCTCTGGCTGAGTCGAGTCTACCAACCTGTCAATCGACTCATCGGGCAGATCATTAGTCCCTTGAAAGCGCAAATTAACCAACTGGCGGCTGACCCGTTTGACGACGACCTGTTAGAAGACTTCCAGGCTTATTTGGAAGATTGTCGTACCTCGCTACAGCGCGGTCAGCAGGTATTTCGATCGGTTCCCAATCCTCCAGCCCTAGCTGGGGTTGCCGCTCATCTCTACTATTGCTTGAATCAGGTGAGCGATGGGATTGATGAGCTAGAGCGCTTTGTTAGCAGTTACGACGATCACTATCTGCACACGGGGCAAGAGCTATTTCGGATTGCATCTGGCTTGCGACGAGAAGCTCAGGCTGCAATTCGAGAGCTTGCTTAGCACAAACTCAGGCATAAAAAACGGCTTGTCTAGATAAAAATCGGCAAATTGTGGTTTGAAAACTACAGAATGGGATTTTCTAAGCCACAATAGTTAGGGGCGATCCACTGAACACAGCATTCAACTGCGTAAGCTTTCAACGGACTCCTGCTTTCTTTCTATTTTTAGTTCTTGTCCTATGGCTCTTCCTGTTGTTGCTATTATTGGTCGCCCGAATGTGGGCAAATCGACTCTGGTCAATCGTTTGACTGGCATGATGGATGCGATCGTCCATGATGAACCCGGCGTCACCCGCGATCGCACTTACCGAGAAGCCTTCTGGCGCGATCGAGACTTCATGGTGGTCGATACAGGGGGGCTGGTGTTTGACGACGATACTGAATTTTTGCCCCTGATCCGCGAACAGGCGATGCTGGCGCTAGCCGAATCCTGTGCCGCCATTATGGTGGTGGACGGCAAAGAAGGGCCTAACGCCTCGGACGAAACGATCGCCATGTGGCTACGACAGCAGTCTGTCCCGGTTCTACTGGCAGTCAACAAGTGCGAGTCGGTCGATCAGGGCTTGATGCAGGCTTCAGAATTTTGGACGCTGGGCTTGGGCGAACCCTATGCCGTTTCGGGTATTCACGGCAACGGCACCGGAGAGCTATTGGATGAGCTAGTCAACCATCTGCCGACCACAGATATTCTGGAAGAAAGGGACGAAATTCGGGTGGCGATCGTCGGCCGTCCGAACGTGGGCAAATCCAGCTTGCTGAATGCTTTTGTGGGTGAGAGTCGAGCGATCGTCAGCCCTATTTCTGGCACGACTCGCGACACGATCGACATGATGGTTGAGCGGGGAGAACAGCGCTATCGACTGATTGACACGGCAGGTATTCGCAAGAAGAAGCAGGTAGAGTACGGCCCTGAATTCTTTGGCATTAACCGTGCTTTCAAGGCAATTCGCCGCGCTGACGTGGTGCTGCTGGTGATTGATGCCTTAGATGGAGTCACTGAGCAGGATCAGAAGTTGGCAGGACGAATTGCCGAAGATGGGCGAGCCTGTGTGATAGTGGTCAACAAGTGGGATGCGGTGGAAAAAGATGCCTACACCATTTACGAATACGACAAGCAGATGAAGGATCGCTTGCACTTTACCGACTGGGCTGAGACGGTCTACGTCAGCGCCATGACGGGGCAGCGGGTCGAAAAAATTCTGGATTTGGTGGATACGGCGGCTGAGCAACATAAGCGACGTGTCACCACAGCCGTGATTAATGAGGTAATTGGGGAGGCTCTGAGCTGGCATACACCCCCCACAACTCGCCAAGGGCGCCAGGGCAGAATTTACTATGGCACGCAGGTCACCAGCCAGCCTCCAACGATCGCCCTCTTCATCAATGATCCTAAGCTGTTTGGAGATACCTTCCGCCGCTATATGGAGGGGCAGTTCCGTAAGCATCTTGGCTTTACGGGCACGCCGCTGAAGATCCTGTGGCGCGGCAAAAAAATCCGAGAAGTGGAGCGTAGCCCTAACCGTGCCGTCAAGGTGAAGACAAACGCCACTCTCTGATTAAGGGAAGAGAATAGACCTCTGGCAAATGTTCTCTTAACTCAGGGTTTTAAAGTGCTGTATTTAGTGCAACGGATTTAGTGCGATGGATTTGCTGCGATCGCTGCCCATTGGGCTGTACCTTGAGCAGCCCATTACCTGGCTGCATCGAATTGATGCCAGAGTCAAGCTACTTTGGTTAGTGGCTTTTTTAATCACGCCCATTGCGGCAAATCCTTACTGGCGAGTGGCGATCGTCGTCAGCTTGCTGTTGCTAACCCTTAGCACTTGGCTCCCCTTTCGGGTCTGGCGACAGCAGATGGGATTGGTGACAGTCTTTAGCCTGCTGCTGTTTGGCATCACCATGTTTGCGCCAGATGGAATTGCGACCCTCAGCCAGCCCCGCCTACCGATGGATGATCTGGCTCTAGCGCTGAATCAAATTCAGATCGCCCCCAGCACAGCTCTAAAAACCTCAGTTCCGGCATTGCCTCAGCCCACTAATTACGGCGAATATTTCTTACTCGATCGGGGCATTGTGCGCGTCACACGTCGCTCTCTAGAACTGGCGATCCGGGCGGCGACACTGATGTTTACGCTGATCTATAGCGCTAACCTCTATCTGCTGACGACTGCGCCGGAAGAAATTGCGGCAGCGCTGGAAAGCTTGATGCGACCGCTGCGACGCTTTAATCTGCCTGTAACTGAGATTATTTTGACGCTGACTCTATCGCTGCGGTTTATTCCGCTTGTGTTGGAGGAGGTGCAAAATTTGGTGCGATCGGTACGGACGAGAGCTATTAACTGGAAAAAACTGGGATTTCGTAGCTCTACTCAAGTTTGGGTGATGATTGCCGAGCGGCTGATCGACAACCTGTTAGTACGGGCGGAGCAAATTGCTAGCGCTATGCAGGTTCGCGGCTTTACTAGCCCTAGTCAACATCAAGTAAAATGGCACCAGTTTAAGCTTAAACTCACCGACTGGTTGGCAATTGTGGGAATTGGTATTTTTCTGGTGGCTCGTGTCATGGTGGGTCGGTAGCACGGGCATTTCGCGATTGAATCCAAAATTAGGAATTAAAGATATCTCTGGCTGTGGCGAGGTTAGGTGGGTGGGTTGCGAAGTTTAATCCATCAACAGTTTGAGCGAAAGCGCTACAATTTATGTGACAAGGCAGTACAGTCTTGTTAGCAAATGATCCTTTCGTTCCACAAATTTCGCACAATATCAAGTTCAGTCATTACAGATCCAACTATTTTTGACGGTGGGTGAATTACGGTTGGCTGAGATTGATAGAGAAGTTAGCAGAGAAATGACAGAGAAAAAGCTAATTGTCTAACTTCCCTGCCGTTTAACTGTTATTGGCGCATCAAATTTAGGCAGAAGATTCAATAGCTATTCAATCTGCTCAAACGTCTCAGTAAATATGAGTTGGCAGAAAGCATTCTCGAAAATTCCGGCGATCGCTAAAATCCCAGCTGCCGTGGGTACTCTAATCCTGAGTCCTAACTCTAGATCTTAGATCCTGGCTTTAGCCCGAAGAAACAGCCTGCACTCGCTGAAGAAATATTTGTCCGCATCTGAGTTATTTTATGCAAATCACAAAATAACTTCTGCGTTGTTCTCAAAATTTGCTTCAATCATAGGTATTCATAAATTAAATTCGATGCGAGAACCTATTACACCCGATGTCGTTAAAGCTCGAATGAGTACCGAAACATATCTCAATCATCCGACATTTGGTTTGTTATTCAGAGTTTGTGTCGTCGATGAACAGCGAGAGCTATTTGCAACGCTCTATGCTCAACGCCTATTCTTCGTGGTGACGACGGGTAAAGATGGCATTCAATTTGATGCCATTGGTCGCACAGATTCCCGTATCTTGGTCGAAGGTCGGATGCGAGAGTTGCGACGGACAGGGCAGACCCAAGAATATACCAAGCTTCAGGCAGCTCATAAGCAGACGTTCCAATGATTTCCTCTCCGCTCAGTCAATTTGGCGATCGCCTGAGTCAAATTCGTCAAACCTTGCCGCAGACCGTGAGGCTGATTGCCGTAACGAAGCAGATTTCGCCTGAGATGATGCGGATTGCCTACGAGGCTGGAATTCGGGATTTTGGCGAGAACCGCATTCAGGAAGCAGAGGATAAGCAGGAACAGTTACGGGATTTGACGGACGTAACCTGGCATCTGATTGGGCATTTGCAGAGCAATAAAGCGGCTAAGGCACTAGAGCTTTTTTCTTGGATTCATTCAGTTGATAGCCTCAAACTCGCCCAACGCTTGAATCAAATTGCGGAGTCCTCATCGGAGCAGCCCAAAATCTGCAAGCCTAAAATTTTTCTTCAAGTCAAGCTCCTGCCTGATCCCAATAAATTTGGCTGGAGCGCGGCTGAGCTTTTGACTGATCTGCCCTTGCTAGATCAATGTATTCACCTGGATATTGCAGGGCTAATGTCTATCCCTCCCTACGGACTAGACTCCTCGAAAACGCAGTCTGTTTTTACCCAGACGCGGGATTTGGCAGAAGAAATTCGCCAGCAAACTCGTCAGCACAACTTCCGCCATATCCAGATGCGGGAGCTGTCTATGGGGATGTCAGACGACTATCTTCTGGCGATACAGGCTGGAGCAACGATGATTCGGCTGGGGCGAACTCTGTTTGGCGATCGCGCCTAATTCTTCTTTACCCTTAATTCTCCCTTACCATAGATAGGGTTAAGCATCCGAAATTTCTTGTTTTCAGCTATGTCTTCCAGTTCTCTTGAATCCAGTCCGCTTGAATCCAGTCAAGCTGTACTGCCTCTGGCGCTCGTGACCCCATCTCAGCCTAAGCCCCTGCTAGGACGATCGCTGGCAGAGCTGACCGACTGGATGCAGCAGCAGGGGCAGCCTGCCTATCGCGGCAAGCAGCTCCATCAGTGGATTTATCAGCAGGGAGCGCGATCGATCGCCGATATTTCGGTGTTTCCTAAGCAGTGGCGATCGGAGCTAGCAAATTCTGGTCTGGCTGACGTAGAAATCGGGCGGTCGACCCTACACTACCGATCTGAAGCTCCTGACGGCACGGTCAAGTTTTTGCTGAAGCTCTCGGATGGTCAAATTGTTGAGGCGGTCGGCATTCCCACCTCTAAAAGGGGCGGAGCAAGAGAGGCAGGAGAATGGGGTGAGGGCGAAATCAAGCATATTCCGGCTGAAATCGATCGCCTGACGGTTTGCGTTTCATCTCAGGTGGGTTGTCCGATGGCGTGCGACTTTTGCGCGACGGGCAAGGGCGGCTTTCAGCGTAATCTCGAAACCCATGAGATTGTCGATCAGGTGCTAACGGTGCAGGAAGATTTTGGGCACCGGGTCAGCAATATTGTGTTTATGGGCATGGGAGAACCCCTGCTAAATACCGATAACGTGTTGGAGGCAGTGCGATCGCTCAATCAGGACGTAGGCATTGGGCAGCGATCGATCACGCTCTCCACCGTCGGCATTCCGGGGCGAATTCGCCGTCTTGCCGAGCAGCAGCTCCAGGTAACACTTGCTGTGAGTCTACACGCTTCTAACCAAGCCTTGCGAGAGCAGCTTATTCCCAGCGCCCATGCTTATTCGATAGAGGCGCTGCTGAGCGAATGCCGAGACTATGTAAAGGCGACCGGACGACGCGTAACGTTTGAGTACGTATTGCTGGCAGATGTGAACGATCGCCCCAGCCACGCGGCGGAACTGGCGACCCATTTGCGCGGTTTTCAGAGCCATGTCAACCTGATTCCCTACAACCCCATTAACGAGGTAGATTATCAGCGTCCCGATTCTCGACGGGTGCAGGCTTTCATTCAGGCACTACGATCGCACCATATTTCGACAACGGTGCGGTGGTCGAGAGGGCTGGAGGCCGATGCGGCCTGCGGTCAGCTCAGAGCTTCCAATAGCAGGTAATTTGCTCTCAGAAGCCCGCTTACGGCAATTTTCAATTGCATAAATCACAGTTATTTTTGTAGAAGCCTCCCTCCGCACGGCTTCTACAAAAATAACCCACACTTAACCAAGCGCAAAGCGCTGTAATTCATCGGTCTAGAATGAAACGAAAGGAAAGCAACCTCTGACAATGCCGCTTTTGGGGTGCGTCACGGCTGTTGTTGCAGAATGCTTTAAACCGTCACCGCCTTCTATTGCAGAGTGCCTTAAAAACGCATGATCAAATTTAATGTCAAGTATTTCTGGCTGACGATCTTACTGTTTCTGATTGAAACTTTAATCGCCGTTTTTCTAACCGATCGCTTCATTCGTCCCTTCGTTGGCGATGTTTTGGTGGTTATCCTCATCTACTGCTTCATCAAAGCATTCTGGCAAATTCGCCCAAGCACTGCGATCGCCTTCGTGTTTGCTTTCGCCTGCATCATTGAAGGGCTTCAATTCCTCAATTTTGTCGATAGGTTAGGGCTACGAGACAATCAGCTGATTGCCACGATGCTTGGCACCACCTTTGATGGAAAAGATATTCTGGCCTATGCGATCGGTGCAATCCTGGTACTTGTCGCAGAAAGATGACTCCTACTCGAAGAGCCTGCTCACTAAGCAACAGACAGGTAGTACGGCATGAATGGGGCTTCAAACTGCTACAGGGCTGGCTGATTCGCGCAGGTGCGCCAGTTCTTCTCGCCAAGATTCGACCAGTGGATCTGTGTCGGGCGAACCATTGGTCTGTTTAACTCGCCATTTACGGAAGGCCAATTCATCCTGGGCTTTGACAATAGCCAGAGCGGTGCGGCGACTGTATCCGGGGATGTGGCGCGTTTTGAATAGGCGATCGCCCTTGACCTGCTCATACTCATCGGGCTTAATGATGGGTTCTCGCTCATCCGCCAGTTCATCGCGAATCACCTGCCGCTCCCAAATGCCGCTCTGCCAAATCATGACAACGGCGATCGCTACAAAGGGAAAGAGCAGGATCAGGTTTTGCACACTGCCTTTGACTAGGCCAACCCACAGCGGCGGGTCGATTAGCACAATCCCCTTTGAGGTTGCCTCTGTTTGGGTCACTTGACCACCTCCCAGCACAATCAGCAGAGTGATCAGTAGACCGATGCCATTGTTTACAAAGTGAGCCAAAAAGGCAAGCAGCCAGCCACCGATCGGGGCGGCATAGCGCAGCCAGGCTCGTGCCGTTTGCCGCGCCAGCCCTAGCCCTAACCCAAACAGGCTGGTGTAGAGCGCGTGCCCGCCTAATCCCAGCAGAGAGTGGCGCATCGCCAATTGCCCACCCCAGGGCGCAACGCCCGTCTCAGAAAAGACCTTGGCTACGTAGAAAGGCGCTTCTAAAAAATTGAACCCCAGCCCGACCAGCGCCCCATAGATAAAGCCATCCCGAACGCTGTCAAACTCTGAGCGCAGCAGCCAAAATACCAGCAGCAAACCCACGCCCTTGGTGGTTTCTTCCACAATCGGCCCCGCCAGCGGAGCGGCGATCGCCATCTTGGCGTTTTCCCCAAGCAGCTCCTGAATTTCAGGGTGCAGCGTCAGAACCTGTCCAACCCATTGGATGATGGTGGCATTAATGGGTTGAGCGACCCCGGTGGCAATCAGCGCTCCCCACAAAAACACCAAAACGTAGAGCCAGACTGACTCAGGCTCACGGCGATCGAGAAACCACAAAATCGCCAGGGGGATGATTGAGAGCAGCCCACCCCAGACCATCGCCAACCCAAAAACTCTCAGTGCCTCAGGGGTCAGCGGCGTCAAGATGTTTGTGACAATCACGTGGGTGCTGATGGCCACCAGCACCGCTAGCGCGATCGCGGCAAATTTGGCGAACTTGGGACGGCTTAGTGGTGAGCCGTAGAGCAGTCTAGCATTGGCATCTAGTGTCATATTTAATCTCGCAGCCGTCGATTAGGATATGTGGTAGAGGGTAGAAAGCTGAGGGCTGATAACCCATGCAAAAAGGTTTTAAGGATTAGAAATTGTCCTAACCCTTCCAACGATTGCATGTAGGCAGCGGCAACGCCGCAAATCAAAAGCACCTGACATTTCGCCAAGCACTTTTATGGGTAGAAGCCTTAGCAAGGCTCTACCGATGGGTCGCACATGGTGCTAGGGTCTTCCCCAACAAAGACCGGGTCAATCGTGTAGTCATAGAAGGTGTCTCCGGTGACTTCATTAAAAACATAAACCTGACCCGTACTGGGAGTCAGCACAACGCGCACCCGTCCATCCGTGCCCGAATAATCTGGCCCTGGCAGTTTGGTCAGCGTGCCTCGAAAGTTGAATTCTGCTTCGGTAATTTGAATATTGATGTGGTTGTAGTCGATCACCGTGGTGTAGGTGACTGGGTTGCCGCTGTTGCTGCTACTGGCAGAGGGAATGCCTGCGGTATCCCAGTAAACGTAGATCGATTGGTCGGCAAGCCGATAAATTTGACCGCGATCGCCCAACCCAGATTGCCGATAGGCTGCTTGACCATTTTGATCAAGATAATTGCCAGGTTGATCGCCCGTGGGGGCTAGGTCGTAGCGGCGGCCATTTTCTAGTTGAATTCCAACGTTGCCCTGTCGCTGCGAAAAGGTGCAAGCCGTGACGGCAGATGCCCGGTCTTCGCCACGAGGGTAAATGTCACAACGCGCATCAACGGTCTGTGCCTGGACGGCAAACGGAACTGTGGAAGACACAACGGCAGCGATCGCTGCCCAAACGATAGGTCGGATATTCATGTTGAACCTCAAAATTTTGCTTTACTTTGATTTATGAGAATCTCGAAACTGTTTGTAGAGATGAACAGGTAGAGCTGGAAAGGATTATACATGCCTTATCCTCTCTCAAAAACTTAAGCCCTGATTCTTGTGACAATTGTGACAGGAATCAGGGCTTTTTAGACCTTTTACGGACAGCCGAGTAGGGATAAACTGAACGTGAAGGTCAGCTCAAAAACTAGCAGTGAAAAATTAGAGGTGGCTAATATGGTGAACGCAGCTCAGAACCTTAACGCTCAAACGCCCTACAGCGACGCACAGATTTCTGCCTGGTTGCGAGGGTTACTCAGCATTGCCTGGGCAGACGGAAACTTTGATACCCAAGAGCAGACGCTAATTGCAGAGCTAACTCAGGAACTCGCCGCAGCTCCCGAACTTGAGGCGATCGAAACCATTTCTCCACTCCAACTCGCGGATGTTTTGGGTGAGGGCGAGATCGCCCAAAACTTCATGAGAATGGCGGTGATGGTGGCGATCGCAGACGGGCTGTATTCCACTGCTGAAGACGAGATTCTCCATGAATTTTGCGTTGCTTTGGGCATAGATTCAAAGATCCTGGAATCGCTGCGCCTGACGCTTAACTATCAGCCCTCTAAAGCGCTAGGTTTGACTCCACCCGGTTTGATCCCAATTCATTCCTCGTCAGAAGTAGCATTGGATGTTCTGAAACCAATGCAAGAGTGGCTCGATCGTCTAGATGTGGACGATCCACGTTTGGCACGATTCCTCTGCAATCTGATTCCGGCTCAGTGCCCGTTTGAGCGAGACGTGACTCTATTTGGTCGAAAGCTAGTTCACATTCCAGCGATGTGCAAAATCAATCCGCTGTACGAACAGCTTGTCGGTCTGCGCTTTCGGGCGTTGAGCTACCTGGCAGATGACTGCAAAGAGGATGTGTCAAGATACTGCTAATTACAGTTAGGAAGAATGCTAGAGCGTCGGGAAAAATACCCGCATATAGGCTGACAAGATTGTCTCCCCAAAGAATGCAGTTAGCACTGCGGCAAAGGCAAGAAAAGGGCCAAATGGCATTGGCTGACGGCGGTTCATTAGACCGATCGCGATCGCTCCCCCGCCCGCAAACGCACCGATCGCACAAGCCAAAAAGCCTGACAACAGCACCAGCTTCCAGCCTAGCCATGCCCCGATCATGGCCATCAGCTTGGCATCGCCGCCGCCCATTGCCGTTTGCCCAAAGGCGATCGAACCCAAAATGGTGATGGCATCAAAGACCCAAATACCAACAACCGCGCCCAAGATTCCCTCTAGCAGATGTCCGGCGGCTCCTGATAGCCCACCTGATGTTCCGCCTACTACACTAAAGCTAAACACTCCGACGATCGCCTGATACAGCAATCCTGCCATCAAGCCCGACTGTGTCAGAGAATTGGGCAGCGTCATGGTATCCAGGTCAATTAGCGAGAGCGCCAGCAGCCAGCTAAAAAAAGCCCAGTAGCCTAGGGTCGGCAGGGACAAATTAAACGCCCAGTAGACGAGAACAAACAGCGCTCCCGTCACCGCTTCTACTAGCGGATAGCGAAGGGCGATCGGGCTACGGCAATAGCGGCATCGCCCTTTGAGCGCCAACCAGCCAAACACAGGCACATTATCGTAGCTCTTGAGCCGTCGCAGACAGTGGGGACAGCGCGAGGGTGGAAACAGCAGAGACAAACCTGCCGGGATGCGATAAATCACAACATTAAGGAAGCTGCCAACCGCTGCACCAAGGGCAAACGTAATCAGCGTGGTTAGCCCTGAAGATAGCAATTCCATAGATTCGGCTCGGCAAGATTGGACTCAGACTCAAGACTGGGGAGGGCGATCGCATCCCTAAAGCTCCGCTCAGTCTCATCATGCCCGAATCTCTCGCCAAGCTAGAAGTTGTAGCATTACGTAATTAGACCTCTTGCAAATTAGGTTTAGTGGGGGCTGCGCTCCCACTAAACCTAATCCTAAAACTTTAATCTGCAAGAGGTCTATTGAGTTAGGGCGAATTATTTCTTGAGAGCCGCGCGGAGTGCGGCTCTCAAGAAATAACTCATTTGAAGCTAAGCGCGTGGCGCTATAGCTTCGCAAATCATCGTTGAATATTGGGGCAGATGGTTTTGCGAATCCGATCGCGCTCCGGTTTTTCTTGCCAGCCAGACAAAATACCTTGCAGTTCTGCCCGCAAAATCTCCAGAGATTCAATCTGATGGTTCAAGTCTTCCAGCTTAATCTGCAAATGCTGCTTAACTTCGCCGCAGGGAAGTTCGCCCTGATCATGCACCTGTAGGATTTGCTGAACTTCTGTGAGGCTCAGCCCCAAGGTCTGCGATCGCCTCACGAACGCCAACCGATTCAGCACTTTCGCATCAAACAGCCGATAGCCAGCCGCCGATCGCTCCACGGTGGGAGTCAATAGCCCAATTTCTTCGTAATAGCGAATTGTTTTGACGGGCAATCCAGACTGAAGCGCCACTTCGCCAATCTTGAGCAGCGCTTCAGAAGGATGCCCCAAACTGCCTGCACTCGTCATCTATCCTGCCGTGGCGAGACGATCGGCGGGGCTGGCGGCAAATAGCGGATGGGCGCAGATGGCTCTTCTAAAACTACAGCTTGACGACGCTGGATAGATTGCCACCGCAAAGCGATCGCCACACCGACTAGCCCCAGTCCCAGCCCTAGTAGAGTGCCATAATTGCCGACGCTCCCAATCACGGCATCCACAGATCCCACCAGGAGGAGAAAATTAGCGAGCGGCTCTTTTCGACCAGCGAGGTTAAACATTTGCCTGAAGGTTTGACTCATATTTAGTTTTCTCAACCACAAAATCGCGCTACTTCCTCTAGTTTAACGCAAGGTTTTAGCGCAACTGGAAGTCCTCTACATAGCCATCGTTAGCACGAATCTCAACCACGAAAGGTGCACCATTCGCCCGACCTTCAACTGTCCAAGAACGATTGCCATTCTCCCGCTGAATATCGTCAATTTTGACCACGCTAGAGTTAGGCTGATCAATGCCTAGCTGATCGCCAACTACCTGACGGGCGATCGCCTCAGCATCACTCCGGTTGCGAACGCCATCACCGCTGTACTGATTTTGCCAGGAATTATTTCTGTCATCGTCGTCATCGCTGTCATCGCTGTCGTCGTCATAGTCTCTGCTATCCTCAATTTCGTACAGCTCGACCCGTCGCGTGGCGCTGGAGTAGTCACACCCTACCTGATAAGAGTCATTACGACTGCGCCTGATCTCCATAATCACCTCTGCACCACCTGAGTTGGGATTGATGGAAACAACATCTACCACCTGCAAACCGCGATCGTCAGCAGCATCTACACAGGTTTGCTCTGCCCGACTATTCTGGGCAACTTGAAGTTGAGCCACTCGAACCTCTTGATTCGAGGCTCCCAGGCTCCATCCAGGCGTTGCAAATGCAGTTATGCCAGCCGTCAGCAACAAAGGGGCGAAAGCAGACAGTAGGGAAGGTTTCATAATTATTTGAATGCTATTCAGGTAAATTTTTTGAGGGCAAGGTGAGCTGAAACGATCGTGGCTCCCCGCCACCCGCTTCATGCTGTGAATGAACTGATTCTGTAGGAACTTAATACGCGCCAACATAATCCGGACTCCATCAGATAAACCCATAGAGTCCGGAAACCTATTTTTTGTTCCCGCTTAATTTTCTAATTATTTTTGTGATCTACGGTTATTGAGGGATCGCCTCCGGAAGGTTTGCTGCTACTTCAGTTCAGCCTAAGCCATTCATTCCAAGCCAGTATGCCAAAAAGACGCTTCTACCTTGTGACCATCCGGATCGCGGACAAAGCACCCATAGTACGGCTCACCATAGTCAGGTCTGCCGCCCGGAGCGCCCTCGTTTACGCCACCTGCTGCTAACGCTGCTTCATGAAAGGCATGAACCGCTGCTTGAGTGGAGGCGATGAAAGCAATATGTATGCCATTGCCAACGGAAGCAGGCTGACCATTGTGGGGCGTTTGCACCCAAAATTCTGGGTACTGCTTACCATAGGCGATCGCATCAGGATGTTCCATTAGTCACTTGCAACCCAAGGTTGACAACACGGCATCATAAAAAGCAACTGCCCTTGCAAAATCATTGGTGCCGATCGAGACATGCGAAAGAATGCTGGGGTTGTCCATCTCTTTCTCTGAATTGAGTGTGAATTTTAGGTCAAACGTACTATATCAATGCTCATATGTCCCGTCAACAAAAATTTAGCTGCTGAGTTTTCTTCTAAAACACCCTGTCTCCGCTCACAGGTAAGCTAAGTTGAAGAGCGAGTCTGTTGGGAGTAGCCGTCATGACATCGGTGTTGTGTAGTCAAGGACATACCAACTTGTCAGGAAGTCGGTTTTGTCATTTGTGTGGAGAGAGATTGTCCAACCTCCCACCTCAGCCTCTCAAGATGGCTGTGAATGGGACGGAGGGCATGCCTGCGAATATCTTCGCGGGCTTAATCTTGGGCGATCGCTACCGCGTCATCAGAGAACTGGGGCATGGCGGATTTGGGCGCACCTATCTCGCCGAGGATATCGATCGCTTCAATGAAGCTTGCGTCCTAAAGGAGTTTGCGCCACAGGTGCAGGGTACCTACGCCCTCCAAAAATCTGAGGAGCTATTTGAACGCGAGGCGGGCGTGCTGTACAAATTGCGTCATCCGCAAATTCCCAGATTTCGAGAGCTGTTTCGAGCCAACTTGGGCGATCGCGGCTACCTATTCCTAGTGCAGGATTTTGTAGAGGGCTACACCTACCGTCAGCTTTTAGAAGCCCGCAGACAGACGAGTCTCTTCTCAGAAGCAGAAATTATTCAGCTATTCGAGCAGCTTTTGCCCGTCCTCCACTACATTCACACCAATAGCGTCATTCATCGGGACATCTCGCCAGATAACTTGATTTTGCGATCGCTTGACCAACTGCCTGTCTTGATCGATTTTGGGGGCGTAAAACAGGTTGCGGCTGTCGCAGCTTCCCAGTATAAGGAATCTGGAGTGGCTTCAGGGGAGGCGATCGCTACTCGCTTGGGTAAAGTGGGCTATGCTCCCGAAGAACAGATGCAGAGCGGGTATGCCTCTCCTCACAGTGACTTGTATGCCTTGGCAATGACGGCAATGGTTTTGCTGACGGGCAGAGAGCCGCTAGAGCTTTTGAGCCAGCCGTTTTACACCTGGCAGCAGCAGTTTAGCCTCAGTTCGGCTTTGGCAGCTGTGTTGATGAAAATGCTGTCGCCTCAGTCGGGCGATCGCTTTCAGTCTGCTCTAGAAGTTTTACAGGCTTTACAGTCCCAGATACAGCTTCAGATACAGGCTCAGACACAGTCAGCGCCTCACCCAAGCGCAGCCTTAACCCAAGTTCCGTCCTATACGCATCCCGTTACCCTTCAGCCCCCATTAGCTCAGCCTCCCTCCACTCAATCTACAGAATCTTTTGCGTCTGCTGCCCCTGATCCACCCCCACGCCGAGGGCTGCTCATTAGCCTGTTGCTGGTTGCCCTTCTGGGATCGGCTGGAGCTTGGTGGACGCGCGATCGCTGGCTCCCGGCACTTCAGGCTTTACCGGGGCAGAACCAGAGTGAGCCAGATCAACCTGAAGAAAACCAGCCAGAGCAGAGCAAGTTTTCGCCTGAAGAACAGCAGCGCAAGCAAACCCTCCAAACTCGCCGTCAGGCTTTAGGAGTTAATCAGCAGTTCCTGGTTGACCTGACCAATGCCACCTTTTATGCGCAACATCCCGAACAGCAGGGACGTACCCTCAGCGATGACGAAATTGATGCTGAATGGCGCGGCATTTGGGATGGTATGGCGAACGAATGGCTGAACCTTCTGGAACAGAACGTTAGCGCGGAGGCGCGAGGCAAGCTGGGTGCCTATACCAACGCCGATCGTGAGCAGTGGAAGCAGGAGGTCAACCAGCTCTATGTCGGCAGTCGATCGCTGTTTGACCTGACAGATGCGAAGTTTTTTCATCTGTTTCCGCAAATGCGGGGACAGGAATTTATTGAGCAGCCGATCGGGCAAGTGTGGCAGGCGATCGCGTTTGACCAAGTGCGCGCCATGCAGTCTGGCAAAACTTTGACTCAGCTACAATTTGACCCAGACTCGTTCAGCAAGCAAGATGATGGAACCCTCTCACCGGGCGAGGGAAGAATCTACACGGCGCAGCTAACTGAAGGGCAGATTTTACGGGTCAGCCTTCAGGCACCGCCCCAGGGCACGCTATTCTCAATCTATCCACCTCGCCCAGGTCAGGGAACATCGACCTTTCCTGAAGATGCGGCTGAGGCAACTTGGGCAGGGCAGCTTACCCAATCGGGGTACTATGAATTCGTTGTGGTTGCCAATTCGGCTGATCCGGTCAACTATCAGCTCAACTTGGCTGTGGATAACGTGACCTCAGCCCCCGTGAAATCTCCTATTCCTGAAGCACCTCAAGCAAAAGATTAGCCCTTCGTTTTCCTAATTTATACGGTCGCCGAAACCAGATAAAACCAGGCATCCTAAAATATACGGACTTAGAATTCATGTTATGCAATATACAGGGTGTCAGCTCCGTAGTTGCGAGTACATGCCGCAATGCTTGTCACGATCGCCTCAGAAAGGTCTGCCATGACTATTGATCCCCGAATCGACTCCGGAACTGAACCCATAACGGAAACACTCACTGAAACAGCTCTGAGAGCGGCAACTACGACCAAGATTGGTAGAAATCTTTTGCTGCTGTATGAGCAGCAAGCCACCGGGGAGTTGGTCATTACCCACGGCAGACAGGCAAATCTTCAGTGGCGGCTGTACTTCTATTCGGGAAGGCTGCTCTATGCAACAGGCGGTGCCCATCCCGTTCGACGGTGGTACAGAGCTTTCAAACATTATTGCCCAGAGGTGTTTTCGCTCGATTGGCTAATTAATGCCCAGTCTGATGAGGCGCTTTGGGAAGTGGATCTGCTAAACCAGGCGTTGAATCGTCACGAAATTAGTCTAACGCAGGGCAAAGCCATTATTCAGGCGATCGTCCAGGAAGTGATGTTCACGATCCTAGGAGAAAAATTCATCACCACCCAATGGAATCCCGGCAATCAGATCCCTCAAAAGGCAGTGTTTCTGTCAGTGGCGCAGGTGATTTATGAAGCGCAAAAATTGCGTCAGCAGTGGCAAGATTCTGGGCTAGGCTTTTTGCAAGAGCTAGTCTCTCAGTTTTCGCCCGACTTAGCTCCCGTGTTGCGAAGTCGTCCGCTGTCGGAAAATACCTCGCCGCCCTCAAAAGGCATTATGCAAATGATGAAGGGACAGCTTACCTTCTGGGATTTGTCTCTAGAGCTGAAGCGATCGCTGCCTGAGGTTTTGCGCGCCCTCTCGCCCCTGATTCGTCAAGGTGTTGTGGAGCTGAGGGAAATTGCGGACTTGCCCTCACCCTGTCCGCAGCCAGAGCTATCTGCGGCGACGTCGGCTGCCAATCAGCCCCTGATTGCCTGCATCGACGACAATCCCATCACCATTCGGGCAATTGCTCAAATCCTTAAGCCCTATGGCTATGAAGTTTTGAGCGTTCTTAATCCCTTGAAAGACATCGGTACTCTGTTGGAACGCAAGCCTGACGTGATTTTGCTAGATCCCAATCTAGCGAATGGCAATGGCTACGACTTCTGTATGCTGCTGCGCAAATCTCCAGTTTTTCAAAGCACGCCCATTGTGATTCTGACCCGGCAAGATGGCATGATCGATCGAATGCGGGCTAGGCTAGCGGGTGCATCAGAATTTCTTTCTAAGCCACTAGAGCCAGCTCAAGTGGTACAGGTGGTACAGAAACACCTAAAGGCAGAAGCTAAGACAATCCACACCTCTTTGCAAGGCAATAGTCTAGCGAGTTGTCGCGTTGTTTAAGACCTTGGGAATTCTGAGCTTACTTTCCTAAACTTACTTTCCTAAATTGTCTGAGTTTGTCATAGTCTGAGTTTGTCATAAGGGCGCTTGTTGCAGATGTGGCAGACGCGGCTCTGTGCAGCCGCTATTCTAGTGGTAATTAGGTTTGTAATAACGGGGTCTAACTACAAAATTGAGCTTCCACAAAATTGCCATTAGTTCAGGTGATTTTCAGCAGACCCCCTGATTTTGATTAAGAGCCTTAGCTGCGATCGGGCTATGGTTGATTTGAAAGCTTCGTCGCATCAAAACTTATGACGACTGCATCTTCCCACTCGCCTTGTCAGGATTCTACGAACAACTCTATGCTAATCAGCGAAGGGGTGCTCACTGTCGAGGTAGAGGTCTGCGACAAAACTCACTCCAGGGTAGAGACAGGCGCTCTCAAGCAAGGGGCATCAACAGTTTCTCAGAGGGATAGCATGAACACCGCCTCCAGCATGAATCCACGCGAAACTGCTCAAGACACATTGCCTGATCAGGGAACTCAGCATCAAAATAGCCAGATTCAAAGCAGCCAGATTCAAAGCAGCCAGATTCAAAGCAGCCAGATTCAGCCCCATAATCCAAACTCGCGGCTAGCCAACCCCAACCGCCGTAATGCTCTAACTCCTGTGAAGGGATCTTTTTCAAGGTTCCTAGCTCCGCTGACACAGGACACCTTCAAGCAGGTGGTGACCGATGTAGAGCAAAAGCTGCGGATTGTTAATCAAACACTGTCCCTGCTAGACAACGTGCTGGATTCTCAGGGATTTGATGCCATTTTGAATGAAATGCTGCGATCGATCACCCTGAAGACAGGGGAGCTGCTCAACGCCGATCGCACCACCATTTTTCTACTCGACGAAGACAAGGATGAGTTGTGGTCGATCGTCGCTGAAGATGAGAACGGCAAAAACTTGGAGCTAAGGTTTCCCAAAACGGTGGGGATCGCCGGAGAAGTCGCCACGACAAAACAGGTGATCAACATCCCCTACGATTTTTACAGCGATCCCCGATCGACGGCTGCCCAAGAACTCGATAAAGCCAACAGCTACCGCACCTTTACGATGCTGGCACTGCCGCTGCTCAATGATCAGGGCGATCTAGTTGCTGTAGTGCAGTTGCTCAATAAGCTGAAGCATACCCATGATCCCCAGGGTGCCCTAGAAGAGCGGATTGACCTGAGTGGCTTTACGGAGAGCGACGAGCAGGTGTTTCGGGATTTTGCCCCTTCTATTCGGCTGATTCTCGAATCCTCGCGATCGTTTTACAAAGCAACCCAGCAGCAGAGAGCCGCATCGGCTTTGATGAAGGCAACAAAGGCGCTGAGCCAAAGCAGCCTTGACTTAGAGGAAACCCTCAGCAAGGTGATGGAAGAGGCACAGGAGCTGATGCAAGCCGATCGCAGTACCCTGTGGCTGATCGATCGAGAGCATAACGAACTGTGGACAAAATTTTCGGTGAACGGTCAGCTTCAGCAGTTTCGCATCCCAATCGATGCGGGCTTCGCCGGACAGGTCGTGATGACGGGCGAACCGCTGCTGATTCCCTTCGATCTCTACAGCCACCCCAACTCTGCTATTTCCAAAGAAACCGATCAAAAGACGGGCTACCGCACTTGCAGCATGTTGTGTATGCCTGTATTCAATGCAGATGGTGCGCTGATCGGCGTGACTCAGCTCATCAACAAAAAGCGGCAGGGCGAGTTCGCGCCCTACAATCCAGCAAACTATCCTGAGGCTCCAGAATGCTGGCGGGCAAGTTTCAACCGTAATGACGAAGAGTTTATGAAAGCCTTCAACATTCAGGCGGGTGTTGCCCTGCAAAATGCTCAGCTATTTGCCACCGTCAAGCAGCAAGAGCAGATGCAGCGAGATATTTTGCGATCGCTCTCCAATGGCGTGATTTCGACCAACAAAGAGGGCAAGATCATTGCCGTGAATGAGAGTGCGCGATCGCTGCTAGGGCTAGAGGAGCACGAGTCTCTGGAAGGTAAGTCTGTAGCCGAGCTGATCCGTTTGGAGAAGGGCGATTTTCCCAAATGGCTTCAGGCGGCTTTGACGGGCAGCGGCGAGAAAAATCGCCAACAGTATTACCCTGACCAGACGTTACTGCCCGTCAGGGGCACCGAGCAGCGAAGTATTCATCTGTCGGTTAATACGATCGCCGATGCCAACGACTGCCAAAAAACCTCTGGCGTGCTGGTGGTCATGGACGACATCAGCGACGAGCGACGGCTGAAGACCATGATGTACCGCTACATGACACAAGACTTAGCCGAACAATTGCTCAGCAGCGGCGATGCCAAGCTCGGAGGCGAACGCAAAGAAGTCTCGGTGCTATTTTCAGATATTCGAGGCTATACCAGCCTCACGGAATCGATGGAAGCCGAAGAGGTGGTGGCAATGCTCAATGCCTACTTTGAAACGATGGTCGATGCCGTCTTCACCCACAAAGGCATTCTGGATAAGTACATCGGCGATGCAATTATGGCGGTGTATGGGTCGCCGTTTCCACTGGAGGATCATGCGTGGATGGCGATTCAGACCGCGATTGAGATGCGCCAGCGGTTAACGCATTTCAACGACAGCCGCCCCAACTCCCGCAAAATTAAGATCGGCATCGGCATTAACTCAGATAGCGTCATTAGCGGCAACATTGGCTCTAGCCGCCGCATGGAGTTTACGGCGATCGGCGATGGGGTTAATTTGGGATCGCGGCTAGAGGGAGCCAGCAAGCAGTACGGCTGCGACATTGTGATTAGCGAAACCACCTATGAACCCTGCCGTCATCAGGTCTGGGTGCGCGAACTAGATTACATTCGGGTCAAGGGCAAGAGCAAGCCTGTCAGCATTTATGAACTGGTGGGCTTACGCTCTGAGGTGCTGCCTGACTCAAAAATGCGATCGATCGATCTTTACCGTCAGGGGCGCGAACTGTATCTCAGTCGGAAATTCTCTAGCGCCAGGACAGCCTTCAGCCAAATCCTGGAGGAAATCAACCCATTTGACAAAGCGGCTCTGCTGCATGTCGAGCGATGTGGCTACTGGCTGAGCGATCTTGCTACCGATGAAAAGTGGGAGGAGGGAGTCTGGACGCTGACCGAGAAGTAGCGACGGGCTTTGAAAACACAGAGGTCCTCCCTTTAGCTAAAGGAAGGACATCTATGAAGGCTTGAAATAACTGAGAAAGCTTGAAATAACGGACTAGACTTCGTTGATCTTGCCCAAGACCTGCTCTTTCATAGAGTTGAGGTCAGTAGAAAGCTCACGGCGGTTTTCTGCCTTCCACAGATAGCGGTAAACAAACCAAGCGGTGTAGCTCATGCCCACCAGCTCAAACAAGGGCGAAAGCAAAGGAATATCGTTAATTGCATCTAGGATCGCTAGCAAAAGCTTCACAGCAATAATGGCTGTAAAAATTAATCCGATCGTGACGATCGGGCGCTTGTACTTCCCAAAAAATTCTGTCAAATAGTCAGGTAGATCGGCTAGAAAGACCGAAATCTTTTCTCCAACCTGCTTAATTTGATCGTTGGCTTCGTCTTTGACCTCGGTAAAGGTCTCTCCAGGTGTTTTTTCCATATCCACAGTTATCTTTTCCGCCTTATACTCTGGGGCATCAGTATACTGCTGCATTTCAGGTTCCATAATGATACCTTCAAACAATCTAAACAACTTATGTACAGAGCTATGTGAGAGGATGCCCCGGCTTAGGTAAGCGCTAAAACCGGCACCTACGTATCTACCAAAAACAGCTCCAGAAGTTAGAGCTGAGTCCAGGATCTGCGAACATACTAGACACTAATTCAGAGTGCCAAGAATTGCAAGCGATTCTATAATTCTTAGTCTCTTCTAAAGAGAATTTAAAGGGATCGATCGGAAGACAGAGACTTGCTGCGGTATCGCTAGGCTGCAAACGCAAGAATCTTCAGCGTTGCTGGGAAAAAGAGCACTGTACGCTAACCATAATTTGTGCTGCTGAACTTTAGCTCTCAAGCCTTAGACCGCAAGCACTGTAAGATTTCTTGGGCGGCGCGATCGCACACCCCCACCTCCCCCAATTTTTGCCGCATCTGCTGATACTGCTCCAGCATCTTTTGCCGCCGCGCAGAATTGAGAAGAATATCTAAAGATTCCTGGGTAATGCGATCGGCGGTGGCATTCCGCTGCAAAAGTTCAGGAATCGCTGCCTCCATTAGCACCAGATTGGGCGGCGAGACAAACGGTGGCTCAAACTTAAGAATATGCTCAGCAACCCAGGCGGTGAGCGGATGAACGCGGTACATTGCCACCTGCGGCACGTCTAGCAGGGCAATTTCCAGATTTGCCGTGCCCGACTTGGTGATCGCCAAGTCTGCCGCCGCCATCACGGCTTGAGACTGTCCACTAACGATCGTTGCCCTAAGTTCGTACCGCTGCACCGCCTGCTCGATCGCCGCTCGATACACCTCCAGCGACAGTGGAATCCAAAAGTGTACTTGGGGCAGCTTTGCCTGAATTTGCTGAGCCGCCTCAAACATAACGGGCATCACATACCTGATTTCCTGGCGACGGGAGGCTGGAATGAGGGCGATCGCCGTTTGTTCAGGCGCAATGCCTAGCGCGGCTCTAGCCTCAGCGCGGCTAGGAGCAGTCTGCATCCGGTCAACCAGAGGATGCCCTACCCAGGCGACGTTGCCCCCCTGCTTTTGGTAATAGGCGGCTTCAGCAGGAAAAATGGCTAAGAGGCGATCGGTAATATGTAGGATTCGGCGAGTGTTGCGCGGACTCAGCGACCAGACCCACTCCTGGGGCGCAATGTAATAAACCGTGGGTACCTTGGGCAACCGCTGCCGGACAAAACGACCAATGCTCAAATTAGGCCCAAAGTAGTCGATCATGACCACCAAATCGGGCGGATTTTGCTGGAGATAGCGCTTTACCTGCTTCTGAATCTGAAAGGTTGACCAGACGTAAGGCAGCGACTCCAGCAGACCAATAGAGCCGATCGCACTCGTGTTTGCCAAAAGCTGCGCTCCGGCTGCTGCCATGCGATCGCCCCCTAACGCCAAAATCTCTAGATTAATCTCTAGAAGATCTGCCTGTCGGTAAAGCGCCTCAATTAGTAGCCCACCCTGCAAATCACCGGAAACTTCGCCTGTGCTAACAAAGATCCGGATCGGACAAGCAGGGATAGCCTCACTCCTCATTCCGTGTGCCTCGTTTGCCTGGAATGCAGCCCCGCCGCCCCGCTTCATAATGGCTGATGCGGATAAACTGCCGAAGATGCTGGAGAGCTTCGCTGTCAGAAAGCAACTCCATTTGGTCTAAAGCCTGATTTAAGGGCAGACCCGATCGATAGAGCAGTCGAAAAGCCTTTTTGAGGGCACGGAGCGTATTTCCTTCCGCTTCGTCAGCAAGCCCCGCCCGCTGAATGCCGATGCGATTGAGCGATCGCACCCAGGCTGGATTACCCTCCACCAGCATAAAAGGCGGCACATCTCGATGAATCCGGCTCATGCCTCCCACCATTGCCAAGCGCCCGATATGGACAAACTGATGCACTCCCAACACGCCGCTGATCGTCGCGCGAGACTCGACCCACACATGACCCGCAAACGCCACGCCGTTAGAGATAATCACGCGGTCTTCAATCACGCAATTGTGTCCGACATGCACGTAAGCCATCAGCAAATTGCCGTTGCCAATCACCGTAGCTTCCCCAGCATGGGTCGCCTGATTGATCGTCACATATTCCCGGAAGACGTTGTCATCCCCAATCCGCACCTGATTGGTAGAACCGTCGTACTTCAGATCCTGCGGCTCAGAGCCAATCACCACGCCCGAAAAGAGCTGGTTGCGATCGCCAATCACCGTATCGCCATCTAGCACCACATGTGCCCCAATCACCGTTCCGGCTCCCACTCGCACCCGCTCACCAATGACAGCGTACGCCCCTACCTGCACGGTAGGGTGTAGCTCAGCCCGCGAATGAATGACAGCAGTAGGGTGAATTAAGGTAGTCAAGGGGTAGATGAGGGTTAGAGAGCGTTGAACTGTCTACTTAAATCTCTAGTTAACTTATTAAATCTCTAGTTAACTTAGAGGTCTACAAGCGAGAACGTCAGCAAACCTTCGGCAGCGAGTTGACCATCCACTTCGGCGCGTCCCTGCATTTTGCCAAATCGACGGGCTTTGACCGAGAGGAGTTCCACAGTCATCACCAGCTGATCACCCGGAACGACGGGGCGGCGAAACCGCACTTTGTCAATTCCGGCAAACATGAACAGGCCCTCAGGCAAATCGGGCATCTGCGTCACGATAATGCCACCCACCTGCGCCATGGCTTCGACAATTAGCACTCCTGGCATGATGGGACGACCGGGAAAATGTCCCTGAAAGTGAGGTTCATTAAACGTGACGTTTTTTAGCCCAACTGCCAATTTCCCCGGCACATACTGAATGATCCGATCCACCAGCGAAAAGGGATAGCGGTGAGGTAAAAGCCGATGAATATCTTCGATCGCCAAAATACCTGGATCAGGCTTGTGGGCGATCGTCTCGGCATCTTCGGTATGAATCGGGTCTGTATGAATTTGGGTTGAGGCGAGGTCGTCAGTCAATATAGCCATGGGTCAATAGGAATAGGGCTGAAGAGTTTGGAAAACCTGAGCCAGATGCTGGGCAAGCTGAACATGAAGCGCATGGCTGGCTTTGTAAGCCAAAACATGGGCTTGCGGAAACACACCCAACAAACTCAAGTCTCCTACTAAGTCTAAAAGTTTATGCCGCACTGGCTCATTTGAAAACCTTAACGGGGGATTAATCCATCCTTCTTTGCCGCAGACTAGAGCATTCTCCAGGCTGCCGCCCTTGATTAATCCGTTCTGCTGCAACTGCTCAATCTGGTGTGCCAAGCCAAAGGTGCGGGCAGGGGCGATCGTCTCTGCAAAGCTTTCCTGGCTAGATTCTGAAAGAGGTGACCAGCTATGCCACTGATTGCCGATCGCAGGCAGGTCAAAGTCAATGCCATAGGTAAACCGCAGTTCTGGCGAAGGCAGCGCTGCCACGAAGGCATCTTCCTGCCGTATCCAGATGGGTTCACTCAAAACAAACTGGGGGCGATCGCTGGCTTGGAGCTGAATCCCTGCCTGGGCGATTGCCTCCACCCAGCCCAGCGCCGATCCATCCAGCAGCGGTACTTCTGCCCCATTGATTTCAATTTGGGCATTATCTATGCCTAGACCCGCCAATGCCGCCAGCAGATGCTCTACCGTGCGAACCGATGCCTCGCCATAGGCTAATTCGGTAGACAGCATCGTTTGACGCACGGCATCAACTTGAGCCGGAATCTTAGGCGCTCCAGGAAGATCTGTACGAACAAAATAGCGCCCTCGACCTGTTTCAGCGGGTGCAAGCCGCACTTGAGTGGGAAGACCCGAATGCAAGCCAATCCCCGACCGCTCGACAGCGATCGCTAGGGTTTGCTGCTTGCCTTGCCCCCATACCGATCGCTGCGCCAAGCTCTCTAGCAGCGGTGCCACATGACTCATCTATTGCTCCTCGCGCATCCTAAAACCGCTCCCCGATGCCAAAGTGAATCTCATTGTCGCCCTGGTCGTTGATGGCATAGTCTACCCGAATTTGACCGATCGGCGATCGAATGCGTATCCCAATGCCATAGCCAAAGCCGCTGCCAGGTTTATCGCGAACTCCGGCTGGGTTGCCAGGAACATCACTTGCAGTGCCCAGATCTGTTCCGGCATCCACAAACAAAGCTCCGCCAACGATCGAAAAGATGGGGAAGCGATATTCTGCCGTGGCGATCACAAAGCTGCGTCCGCTGCCCAACTCTCCCGATTGGTAGCCCCGAACAGAGTCTGTTCCCCCCAGCGAGAAGGCTTCGTAGGGTGGCAGGTCTCCAAGAATCGTGCCTCCCTGAACGTTGAAAGCCAGCGTTTCAGGACAGTCGGTGGGTAACCGATCTTCTTTGCGGCAGTCGGGCGAAATCTGCGTTAGCCTGACCGGAATAAAGTAGCTGTAGCTGCCGCGAATTCGATTAAAGGTAATGCCGTCAATCGGAATCGTTTGCTCGTCACTGAACCGCAGGAGAGAACCGCTCGTCGTTTGGGTAGCGCTATTACGGCGATCGCGCACGGCTGAAGCTTGAATCGAGAGAATATTATCGGTTCCAGAACTGTTAAAGCTGAGCAAATTACCCAACTCATCTCTAGGACTAATATCACCATCAGCATCTCGAATCGAGACATTTTGGTATTGCAGACCTAGCGAGGCACGCCAGCCGCCATCGAGTGGGCGAGAAAAGCTAACGCCACCCCCGAAACGGTAAACCCGTGGCCGATCGCCTTCATCATCGTCATCATCGTCGTCATCGTCATTGTCCGGCAGCCTAACCTCGTTTTCGCCCCCGTCAAACACCAGCGAAATCGACTGACGACCGAAGGCATTCACGGTGTAAGACGTGCGATTGGGATCGCCTGCAATCCAGGGATCGGTGAAGCTTGCGTCAAACTGTAGACTGCTGCGTAGACCTGCCTGCACTTCGGCGCTGAGGGTTTGATTGTTCCCCCCTAGGTTCTGCTCCTGCAAGCTTACGGCTCCAAAGACTCCATCTGCCGAGCTGACTCCCAAACTAGCTCCGATGCTGCCTGAGCGTCGCTCAGTGACATTCACCACCACATTCACCTTGCGGGGGTCTTCACCGGGGTTCAGCGCCACCTGCAAGTCTTCAAAGATACCTAGCCCAAAAGCCCGTTGCAGGTCAGCTTGAATACGACTCTGGTTGAAAACATCCCCAGGCTCAGAATCAAACTCGCGGGTGATAATGAAGTCCCTGGTTTTGCCCTCAATCGGGTTGCCATCATCGTCTGTGGCGTTGCCGTCTCGATCGAGGAACCGAATTTGAATATCCTCAATGATGCCCTCAGCAACTTCTAGCGTGGCGGTGCCATCTGGCGAAACCTGGGGTGCGCCAACAATCTGCGCCAGCACATAGCCATTGTCCTGATAGAGCTTGTTGAGCTGCTCTACGCCGTCCTGAAAATCATTCAGATTGAGAATATTGCCATATTGTGCGCCAAAAATTCCGTCTACGGCTTGCTGGAGCGGCACCTCTTGATTCTCATAGGTAATGGTTTGCACAACGCTGTCTTGCAAACGCACCGACTGTAGCACCGGGTTTGGCTGCACCTCAAAGGTAATTCTGACCCCAAGCGGCGTGTCTTCTGGCACTGCTCGAACGTTGGCAAAATATCCAGTTGCAAAGACGGCATTAATGTCTTCTTGGAGCTGCGATCGCGTCGTGGTTCGTCCGGGCTGAGTGCGAATGGCGTTGTAGACGCGATCGAGCAGATCTCCCTCTGTACCCGACACTGCCACCTCGGCAACCAAAACACGGGCTTCTGGCTGGCTAGAGCTTGCGGGAGGCGTAGCGCCTGGAGTCGCAGGCGCTGGCACCGTAGAAGGCGTGGCAGGCTCTGCGGAAGGCGTGGTGGGTTCCACAGGTGGCACGGTAGGTTCTGCGGAAGGCGTAGTAGGTTCCGCAGGTAGCTCTGGCAAAGGCACTGTGGACTGAGCCAACTGCTGAGCCGCTGAAGCCGCAACTTGTGGTGAAGCGGCGCTATCAGATGGGCGGATTGCCGTAGCTTGCGGACGTGCAAAGAACTCTACAGCAGCACGGTCTGGCGCACTGACCGTCGGTGCTGAATGTCCCGCACTCAGCAGATCGGTTGTGGGAGAAGCCGTGAGGTCTACTTCCTCAAGATTTTCCTGAAGCGAAAGACCGGAATTTTTTGCAACCTCTAAATTACTGACAGCACTGCCACTTTGCTCTAGGGCATCAGAGGCTTTTGCCTCGGTTGGGTAAACCAGACCGATCGCTGTGGATGCAGTGAGAACTGCGAATAAAACGGGGGAAAAACGCATACTGTTTAGATTGTTTTGCACGTCCACACACCATGTGATCTGTCTGTAATCTGTCTGTAATCTGTCAATGCCAGAGAGAACCGAGCAGACCAGGAAACAACATTGAGGGCATTCCAGATGGCTATGGGTCAATGCTCCCAGAATCATCCCAGGTGAACGGAGCAATTTTACAGCATTGGCTGCACCTATTTTTCGATCGACTGTGCCAGAACTCTTTCTAGCACCTGTTGATAGGCTGCTTCCACGTTGCCCAAGTCATGCCGAAAGCGATCTTTATCCATCACCCGCTGAGTCGGGTCTGAATCCCCTTGGTTCCATAGTCTACAGGTATCTGGGCTAATCTCGTCTGCCAGCAGCAGACGGTTTTGAGTATCTATTCCAAACTCCAGCTTGAAGTCTACAAGCGTGATGCCACATCTTTCAAAGAAACCCGAAAGAATCTGGTTAATTTTCAAGGCTGCGATTTGCAGCTGCTCGACTTGCGCTGGGGTTGCCAGTTCCAGAAGAAAGAGGCGATCGCGAGTCAGCAGAGGATCTCCCAGAGCATCGTTCTTGTAATAGAACTCTACGAGCGGCTGTTTCAAGACCGTTCCGAGCGCCAGACCTGTCTGTTGACAGAGGCTACCCGCAACAATGTTCCTGACAACCACTTCTAGCGGCAAGATTTTTACGGTACGCACCCGCATTTCATTAGCGCTAGGAGAGTCGAGCCAGTGGGTGGCAACGCCCTCGGCTTCTAAGAGCTGAAACAAATGGGTGGAAATGGCGCAGTTCATTTGCCCTTTGCCGACAATGCTGCCTCGCTTTTGGGCATTAAAGGCAGTAGCATCGTCTTTGAAGTGCGTTAACAGAACGTCAGGATCTTCCGTTGTGTAAAGGATCTTGGCTTTTCCTTCGTAGATTTTTTGACCAGCAGGCGTGGCAGCAGACATGGCAGAGGGGCTGTAGATGGAGCTTGTAGATTAAGCCTAATCATCTTAAACGATCGCACATTGCTTAGTAGAGGGATGTTTTTGGGTTGGAGAGGGGTACTCCATGTCCCTCTCCAACCCAAAAACATTCCAGAGATCAGCAACGCCAACGATCGCACGTTCTGGTCTTGCTTTCAAAGAACTATAGCTATTGCCAGTTTGCTTAGGACATTTTGGGTGGGGCGCAAAGCGCCCCACCCAAAATGTCCTCGTCCTAACCGCCTTGGCGGTTGCCATAACCTACACTGCCAGCAGTTCTTAGGATCTATTGTGGGGGGGCTTTCTCATGCTTCGTTTCAAAATAAGAATTACTGCCTGCATTGCAGGAACAGAGGATGATTCTGAGGACTGATTCTGAGAGATGATACGGTGGATGCCAGAAGCAGAGAATTAGCAGGAAAGAAGCATGAAAGCACAGGTGTTTAGGGGCGTGAATCAGCTGAGCTATGAAGAAATTCCGGTGCCGGAGCTAGCCGCCGATGAGGTGTTGGTGCAGGTGCAGGTTGTAGGGCTGTGTCAGTCAGACATCAAAAAGATTCGCTATCCGCTCTATGAGCCGCCCCGTATTTTTGGACATGAAACCGCAGGAACGATCGCCGCCATTGGTTCAGAGGTGCAGAAGTGGCAGGTGGGGCAGCGCGTTGTCGTCATGCACCACATTCCCTGTATGCACTGCGACTATTGCCTGCACGAAAACTACTCCATGTGCGATGTCTACAAGAACGTGACAACGACTGCCGGATTCACCCCTAGCGGCGGCGGCTTTGCCGACTATGTCAAGGTGCCAGGGCACATCGTCCGTAACGGCGGACTGATCCCCATTCCCGACGGCATTACCTTTGAGCAGGCCAGCTTTGTGGAGCCAACCAACTGCTGCCTTAAGGCGGTAAAAAAAGCCCAGATTGCGCCGGGACAGACGGTTCTGATTACGGGTGCCGGACCGATCGGACTGATGTTCATCATGCTGGTGAAGTATTTTGGGGCAAGAGCGATCGCCACTGACTTGATCCCCAGCCGCATTGAGAAAGCCCTCAGCATTGGAGCCGATGCTGCTTTCGATGCCCGCGACCCAGAGCTGACGCCCAAAATTGAGGCGATGACTAAAGGCATGGGAGTCGATACCAGTATTCTCGCCGTTCCTAGCGACAAGGCGTTTTTTCAGGCGCTGAGCTGCACCCGCAAAGGCGGCAAAATTCTCTTCTTTGCAGAATTTCCGGATGAGCTAGAAATTCCCATCAATCCTAATGTCCTGTACCGACGGGAGATCGATTTGATGGGCAGCTACAGTTCGTCCTACAAAGTGCAGTCTCTAGCGGCGGATATTGTCTTCAACAAAAAAATTGACGTGGATGCTTTGGTGAGCGATCGCTATGCCCTCAAAGATTTGGCGGCAGCAGTTGAGCAAGCGGTTTCGCCTACGCCAGAAACGCTAAAGATCCTGATTTATCCCTAAACCTGATCTTTCATCCACGATCGCAGTAGGCGAATAGAAGTCGCCAGACTCATAGAATCGCTCTCCTGCAAAAATTGCAGCGCCCGACTTGCCGAGAGAAACGGGAAGATCTGGCTGGCGCGTTGCTCTATGTAGCGATCGCCTTGCAGATCGTAAATCAGCAGCGTCCCCTTGAGAATGTCTTCGTTGGGCACGGTTATGTAGCGCCAGATTTCCGGGATGCCTAGCGTCGCGTAGATCGGCAGCTTATCGAGACTGCTTTTGGTCAGCGCCACTTCTATCAGCAAATCGGGGGATGGGTCGCGGGGCAGAGTCAGCTCGGTTCTGCCCTGCACTGAGGGAACATTGTGAAAGTAATAGCAGGCGTCTGGCTCGGTGGCGCAGCCTAGCTGAGGAGACTTTAACAGCACCGGAAGCAGATGAGTCACAGAGAGATGTAATTCTTCTGCCAAAATCAGCACTAGCGACTCGATCAGCTTATTGCAGCGCTCATGAGCGGCGATCGGGGTCATCAATTCCAGCTTGCCTCGGAAGTAGGTGAGGCGGGTTTGACGCTCTTCGCCTAGTTCTGCCAGCAAAGTCTCAAATTTTTGCCAGCTTACGTCATTGAGCACCGTGCGTTTTTCGGTCGGCGGCAGCTTCTTGGAGCTGCGGAAGAACGAGGGGAACAACATGGGCAAACCAAAGAGGGAATAGAGTGAATCTACTCCCATCTTGCCCAAATTGCCAGCAAGAAGAGGGAGAATCTATCGATATGGAGAACCATTCTCTGTCCAGGGTAAGGAGATGCGGTGATGCAGATTCGCGAAGATGACTTGACGGGTAAAACGATCGCTGATTTTCTCCAAGAGCATCTCGAAGATATGCAGGAGATTACGCCGCCTGAAAGCGTCCATGCTCTCGATTTAGAGGCTTTGCGATCGCCCCATATTACTTTCTGGTCGGTTTGGGAGGGCGATGAATTACTCGGATGTGGGGCGCTAAAGGAGCTAGGCGAAATTAAATCGGGCGAAATCAAATCGGGCGAAATCAAATCAATGCGTACCGCCAAAGCTCATCGGCGCAAGGGTATTGCCTCAAAGGTGCTTGAACACATTATCCAAGAAGCAAAACGCCGAAGCTACGATCGCCTGTATTTAGAAACGGGGGCTTTGCCTGAGTTTGCTCCGGCACGCGCTTTATACCTGCGATACGGGTTTGAGTATTGCAGTCCCTTTGCCGAATACAGTGACGACCCCAACAGCGTATTCATGACAAAAAAGCTCTAAAGTCTGCCTCCTGGATGAGTAAACTCTAGAAAACTTGGCAATGTCCTGAATAAAGTCGGTCAGGGTGGGGTGAACCAGCCCTTTCGCTCTGTCAGCATTTTGAATGTAACGAGCCACAATGCGACTGTATCGACTTGCAGTGCTTCTGTAGCCGCTTGCAGAAGCACTGTATTGGCTTGCAGAAGCACTGTATTGACTCACATTGCTTCTGTACGGTATCGCAATAGGATTGTAGGGAGTGACAATGCGACTGTAAGCTTTCACAATGCGATCGCAGCCTTTCACCCTATGAGTGTAAGCCGCGCTTCTACCGCGATCGCCCCCTACAGAACGTTAATCGGCAGACTAATTTTATCTTGGGGCGATCGTGCCACAGGTCAGGCTGTCCCTAAGCCACAGACATGGGGGCTCAAGAGGGATTATTTTAGAGTGTAGGGTCTCACACAGGCATCAATGGCTATGAATTCGCTGGTGGGTAAAACATTGCAGGGCGGCAAGTATACCCTAGAGCAACCCTTGGGGCAGGGTGGCTTTGGCATAACCTTTAGAGCCGTACATCACTATCTGGGGCAAACGGTGGTTGTCAAGACTTTGAATCCCTCAAGTCAAGACAACCCTCAGTATGCAGAGTTTGAGCAGCAGTTTCGAGACGAGGCTCGCCGCTTAGCAATGTGTGTGCATCAAAACATTGTGCGGGTCAATGACTTCTTCATTGAAGACAATGTGCCCTATCTGGTGATGGACTACATTCCGGGAGAAACGCTGGAGCAGCTTGTGTTTCCCGAGCGCCCTCTTTCCGAAGCCGTCGCCATTCACTACATTCGTCAGGTTGGAGCCGCGCTGGAGGTGGTTCACCACAGCGGATTGCTGCACCGCGACGTGAAGCCCCAAAACATTATTCTGCGGCAGGGCACCCAAGAAGTCGTGCTTATCGACTTTGGCATTGCGCGCGAGTTTACGCCAGGAGTGACCCAAACGCATACCAGCCTGATTTCCGTGGGCTATGCGCCGATCGAACAGTACATTGCTCAAGAGAAACGTACTCCTGCCACCGATGTTTATGGACTGGCAGCAACTCTCTATGCGCTCTTGACGGCTCAGGTGCCCGCTGCGTCGATCTTGCGCGATCGTCAGCCCCTGATCTCTCCCCGCGACCTTCAGCCTTACCTGAGCGCAGCCACCAATCAGGCGGTGCTGCGCGGTATGGCGATCGAGGTGCGTCATCGTCCGGGCACGGTTGCCGAATGGCTGGCGCTACTGCCCGGTAATTCGATCAATGGATTAGCAGCATCAGCGCCCTATGGGGCGATCGATCCTAATCCTTCCACAATGGCAACTGTGGCGGTTAGTCCTCGCTATGTTCCGCGAGCTGCACCTCAATCTGTACCTCAATCCACACCTCAGCCTGTACCCCAGCCTCTCCCTCAAATCACACCCCAGCCTGTATCCCGATATAGCCCCATGTCTGCCGTAGAAACTGCTCCTGTTTTACCTGAAAAGCGGAGATCAGGATGGATAGGGATTGTGCTGGGACTAGCCGCGATCGCCGGGATTGCCGTTGCTGCCGTTGGCAATCTTTTACTGAACTCTCAGCAAGTTATTCCCCTAGATACCCCGCTGCCTACTGAAACATCGGGACAGTCTTCCCCTTCAGAGACTATAAATCTGGAGCCAATTCCCCCCTCCTCGACCGTTACGCCCTCACTGACGCCCTCGGCAACGCCTTCTCCCGAACCATCCGCAACGCTCTCCCCTACACCTAGCTGGGAGTTTCCTTCCGGTTCGCCCATCTTGCCGCAAGATGGCTTGCCGCAAGATAGCTTGCCGCAAAACGGTGACGACGCTGGTGAGGACTCTGACGACAGCTCTGACGACGACTCTGGTGAAGAGTCAAGACCCAGAAACTCTAATTCCAACAGACCCAATCCGTCGCTGTTGCCCAATCAACTCCGTCGAGAATATGAGGCAGAGCAGCGTAGACGGTGAGGCGGCGGCTTTGGATTTTGGCAAGAGATTAGTCAGGCTTCTCTTGTTCCTAGGGCAGCGATCGCCACCCCGGCAACAATCACCACCGCACCCGCAATTACCACTACACCCGGATTTTCACGAAAAACGATCGCTCCCAGAATACTGGAGCCAACGGGTTCTGCCAGAATAGTGAGGGTGACAAGAGTGGGCGAAACCCAGCGCACTGCCCAATTGAAGCTTGTGTGGCCGATCAGCTGAGGAAAGACTGCCATTAGCACGATCCAGCCATAGACAGAGATAGGATAGCCGCTGTAGCTTGAGCCAAATAAAAATGGCAGCGGCAGCAGCACTAGGGCGGCCGTTGTGTAGGTCAGCACCACATGGCTACTAATGCCCAAGCCACGCCGCTGTGCCGATCGCCCCAACAAAAAATACAGGCTGACCGCCCAAGAGCCAATCAGCGCCAGGGAATTTCCCAACAGCGGATGACTCCCGACAAACCCATCTCCCGCATCGCCAATGGCTACCACGACACTGCCCAATAGCGCGATCGCAATTCCCCCCAATGTCAGAGAACTGGGCTTTTCTCGAAACCAAAGCCACGACCACAGCGCCACCCAAACCGGATTGGTGGTGACGAGTGCAGTAGAAGCGGCGATCGAAGTGTAGGACAGAGAGGTGATCCAGCAAGCGAAATGAATTGCTAGAAACAGACCTGCCGCCGCCGAGTAGTAGAGAGCGCTCGGCTGAAACTGTGCAGAACGGAAACTGCGCCACGCCGGGATGAGGCAAAGGGAAGCGATCGTCAAACGAGAGGCAGCCAACACTAGGCTAAAGCCCACACCCTGACTGCCAGAGTCAGCCAGCGCCAATCGAATAAAAATAGCAGCCGTTGAGACAGAAAGTACGCCTATGGTCAGAACTGCGGCGATTTGCCAGCCAGGAGGCTTCGATGAATTCAAGCCTTTCTACCGAGGAGGTCTCCGGCGCTGCAAAAATTCTGGGATATCTAGCCCTGGCTTTGTCGTGCGTGGATCGGGCGGCTGATTGGTCGGAGGTTGATTTGTCAGAGGCTGATTGATCGGAGGCTGGGACAAGGTTGAGGGGGGTGAGGCAAGGGGCGATCGCTGCTTCAAGGGCGATACGCGACTCTGCTGCACAGGTGGCGGCGCCATCTCTCCAGTAAAACCCGTTGCAATCACCGTAATCCGAATCTCTCCTTGCAAACTCTCGTCTAAAACTGCGCCAAAGATAATGTTGGCGTTGGGATCGACTGCCTCATAGATAATTTCAGCCGCCGCATTGACCTCATGTAGCGTCAGGTCATGCCCCCCCGTAATGTTGAAGACAACGCCCTTTGCTCCGTCGATCGAAGACTCCAGCAGCGGCGAAGAGATTGCCGCAGTCGCCGCTTCTCTAGCCCTCGACTTGCCAGAACCAATGCCAATACCCATCAGCGCCGATCCAGCATCAGCCATCACTGCCCGAACATCCGCAAAATCGACGTTGACTAGACCGGGTATCGTAATGATGTCTGAAATACCCTGCACCCCCTGGCGCAAGATGTCATCTGCGACCCGAAAGGCTTCCTGAACGGGAGTCTGTTCTGAAATGACGCTCAGCAGCTTGTCGTTGGGGATGATAATCAGCGTGTCTACTCGGCTTTGCAGCGCCGCAATGCCTTCATCTGCTTGATTGGTGCGTCGTCTGCCTTCAAACGTAAAGGGACGCGTCACAACGCCTACCGTTAGGGCACCGACCTCTTTGGCAACTTCAGCCACAATGGGCGCTGCCCCAGTACCCGTGCCGCCCCCCATGCCAGCGGTAATAAAGACCAAATCAGAGCCTTCCAGAGCAGCTGCCAGCTCGTCACGGGATTCCTCAGCGGCTTTCTGACCGATCGCCGGATTTCCGCCCGCGCCCAAACCCCGCGTCAACTTTTGACCGATTTGCAAGCAGTTAATAATTTCTATATTATTGAGAGCCTGAGCGTCTGTATTGACAGACCAAAACTCTATGCCAGCTACGCCGCTAGCAATCATGCGGGTCACGGCATTGCAGCCGCCGCCCCCAACCCCAATGACTTTGATCTTAGCTACGCTGCTGGGCACAATCTCATCACTCCTGGTTTCCTCGCCTACCCTTGCGCCTTTGATGTCGCGAACTTGACCCAAGTGTACTCCAGAGTTAGAAAAAGGGTTAGCAGCGTTCATTGGCAACGGAAAATCTACCTGATTGGAGTCAGGAGATTCTGAATGGGTGGTAATTAATTTACTATCAAATGTCATTGGACTTTAGAAACGACTGATACAAAGACTTTTTAACTCTAGACAACTATAGGGTAAGTTGCTAGAAAAACCAAACCACAGTTAGAGACTGCTTAATTACTGCCTAATCAGCGTATTGAGTAGCCTAAAGATCTGGTAATGCACTGACTCTGCTTAACTTTCAGGAGTTAATTTTCATGAAAAAATTTAGGTGGGTTCGATCGCAATCTTTACGATCGCATTTCTATTAAATCTTTTGAAATTGCTTATCGCCTAACTTTATCTAATTAAGCTCAAGAATGGCTAATTTTTATCCCATTAAGACTTACAGATGCGGCAACTGCTTGCAGGAAGTCTTCTCATATTTTTTGTGATCATGCTCCATTTTTGCTGCTCTAAACTTTCTTAATTCAGAACAGTGTATCTCTACCCGGACAATCTGGATGCAAATTATGGCTGTCGCCAGTTTTCTGAGGACATTTTTGGTGGGGCGCTAAGCGCCCCACCAAAAATGTCCCAGTCTTAACCGCCTTGGCGGTTGCTATGGCTCTGGTTCATTCAGATGTCACAACATGACTACCACGGCATGACTACCAGGGCACAGCCTGGGAATCTTGACTATCAGGGCACAGCCTGGGAATCAGGCAAAGCAGAGTCTTCCTGATCAGGTATTTCGTCGCGGGAGCTGTCGGGAAGTTCGATCGCTTCTGAGCCAATGATCTTCACCAATGGCGACTGAGGGTTGCGCAAATCGATAAAGTCAATCTTTTGCGAATTCAGCTTTTCGGGGAGCTGTCGAAGCTGGTCGAGCGTTCGGATCTGCTCTGCAAAGCGACTGCCATAGGAACCACAGTAAACAGTACCCAACTCACTATGGAGAATGAGATTGCCCGGTTCTCGCCAGTCAATTTCCAGAATTTTGACGGGGCTACGGCTCACCTGCTGGTAGAGACTTGGCCATTGAGAGCGATATTGATCCTGCATCCCAACGATTTTGAGGCTGGGCAGCTGGCGCGATCGATTCAACGACACATAGCTTTCATAGGGAATAAAGGTGCCGCGTTCGTCAAGCAGCGCTACCGGATTAGATTCAGTGGACACATTTCCAGGCTGACCGCTTTGAGCCGTTGGACTGGAGTAGACGATCGCCACCGGATAGCGCTCCTGAATGCGCACCGTCAAGCCCGGAGGAAACAGATGACGCGAGACGGTTGCTTCGGCGATCGGAGCCTGGGATTCAAGGCGCTGAGTCAGGGTTTTGGGTTGCAGCGTCAGCAAAAACTGAGGATATTTAATGGGCAGCAAAGTGCGCACCGTATCTGCCGATAGAAACTTGTTGCCCTCTACCTCAATTTGGCTAGCATCCCGCAGCATCCAGTCAGGCAGCGTCACTACCCAAATCAGCCCGACAGTTAGCCCCCCCATCGCCACGACCTGCCAGCTCGTCTGCAAAATTCGCCAGCGCCGCTGCCATCTGAGCTTACGCCGCCGTTCTGCCAATTCAGTTCGAGAAATGGTGGGAATGTCCGCCATCATGCTAGTGCCGTGAAGGGTAAGTGCCGCTAAGTTCAGTCAGCCGCAGGAATGTTCAGGCTATGGTATCTTAACCACAGAGTTTTAACCGCAGCTCGACAAAATAGTTAGCGGAGACAATCGTTAGCGAAGACATAGGGTAGCTGTCGCCAGTTTGCTTGGGGAAATTAGGGTGGGGCGCTGCGCCCCACCCTAGTTTTTTTCGTCCTAGCTGCCTTGGCAGTTGCCATAGCCGAGACATGGAGCCGAGACATGGAGTAGCTGAGACATGGGGTAGCTGAGACATAAAGCTAAAAGCCCTCCAGCTCCAATTCCTCAATTACTTGTAAACCGCGCGGGTCGCCTACCCTCAGCATGGCAGCCTTGGCATCTTCGCGTACGCCTAGCTCTTCGTCTTCCGCAAAGGCTTCAATCAAGGCATCGATCGCCGTGGCATAGATCACGTTAGAGGGCAGCTCTCGGCATATCTGACCGATCGCCCAGGCACAATTGCTCCGCACTGCCGGAATCGGGTCCCGGCGTAGGGCTTCGATCAACCTAGGTAAGCCAGCAATCATCGAGTCATAGCCCACGTCAGCCATCTGCGCCAACGCGCTAGCCGCCCAGAGGCGTACGGCAGAGATATCGGTTTTTAGGGCATCGGTGAGGGGTTCTAAAGAGCGGCGATCGCGGCAGTTTCCCAGCGCCCAGACTACGCCCTTACGCACATAGCCATTCCAATCTTGCCTAAGCTGCTGAATCAACGGCTCAACGGCGGTGGGGCTGGGGTTACGTCCCAATCCATAGGCGGCACTCACCCGCACTAGAGGGCAAGCATCGGTGAGCAGCCGAATCAACAGAGGAATGGCTCGCCGATCCTCCAGTTCGCAGAAAGCTCTGGTTGCCAGAATGCGCTGCTGATGGTTGGGGGACTCCAAGAGCGCCAGCATTTCATCTGGATCGGGCCTAGCAACTTCTTCCTCAGCATCGACTGACCCCACATGGTCGAGGGGATCAAGGTCGATTTCGGCTTCCAGTACCGTTAAGTCGTCGTTGTCATACATAAAGCCACTTTACCGCAAAGCCTGTCCATCAACGCTTTGTGACAGACTTTAGCAGTAATTCTCATTTTGAAACAAAGCCCGAAAAAAGCCCGCCTGCGGCGGGCTTTTTTCGGGCTTTGTTGGGGGAGTTCGCGCCCTGCAGGCGCAAACTTCCCGATATGCGATCCACAATGAAATCCACAATGAGAACTGCTGAGACTTTAGGACAAACTATTGCTTACTCCCGACTCCCTGTATCCACCCTCTCGAACTCACTTCATACATTGCCTGACAGCGTGTCCGCACCTGAAGTTTTGTGAGCAGGTTATTGATATGAAATTTGACGGTACGTTCGCTGATGTAGAGCTGAGCCGCTATATTGCGATCGCGCAACCCCTGAGCCAGCAGCGTTAAGATTTCCTGCTCCCGATCGGATAAAGTTTGGGATTCTGAAGGCAGATCGGCGATGCCCCAAGTTTTGCCTTGATGAACGGCTTCGACAGCCTCCCGAAGTTGAGTAGAAGTAATGAATAGATCAATCTGGGCGATCGCCCCCTTGGGTAAAGCCTGAGTAGGATCAGCAATCCAGAGCAGCCGCTGGGTGGGGGAATCTAACGGCAGAGCCACATCATCTGTAATGATCGGCACTGTAGGATCGGCGATACCACAGACTTTTAGCCCTGCTAGATAGGCGAGATGCGTAAACGCCATTTGAAGAACGGGCGATCGGCATTGAATCCGGATCGGTAAACCCAATAAACAGCTGGGGTACGGAACCTCTAGAACAACCTGAAGTACGGTCGAGTTATGATCGCTGAGGATTTGGAGCGTTCCTCCGAGGCAGGAAACCGCAAAGCGTAAATCTCCGAGAGCATCTGCTGCCTCTAGAGCCACCGTCCCCCTGAAGGCAGCGCTTTCAGCTTCCGGAAATACCATTGCCTCTAGCACAATCTGAGTTTCCCCATAGCTCAGGCGGCAGTAGGTGCAGTTAAGGTTTCGCAGCACTTCCGCCGTGCGAATCAGCAAATAGATGAGAGAATCCGTCAGCGATCGCTCCGTCCCTACTAGGCTGAAGCGTGCCCGACCCAACAAAGTCGCCAACTGTTCTGATAAGAACGGGGTCGTTTCTGGCTGAGTCTGCCGATCTTGCTGGTGCTGGGTCGCATGATCCAACACGATCGACAGCGTGGTGCATAGCCCTTGCAAAACCTCTAGGAATTCTGATGACAGCGGCTGATGGCTAAATACTGCCAGCACGCCAATCACCCGATCGCCCACCAGGAGTGGATAGCCCGCAAAGCCCGTAATCTGGTGAGCGATCGCCCATTGCCGATCTTTGACCCAGACTTCTTCTGCCAAATGGTTGCTCAAAAACGGAATGCGGTTCTGAGCAATCTTGCCTACTTTGAAAGCTCCCATCGGCACACGGGCGAATGAGCCGTCTATGCGGGTATACATGCCCGACGAAGCCACGAGCCGCAGATGGAGGCGATCGCTCTCCACCAGCCACACCCGCGCAAAAGCATAGCCAAACGTGTTAACCAGACCATCGGTGGCGCACTTGGCGATCGCGTCTGGCTCCAGACAGTCGCTAAAACTCTGGACAATTTCGCTGACCCGCTGGAGATCAACGAGCAGCCGTCCGGCATCTAGAAATGGGGAGGTGGGATCTGGCAATGAGGGAGTAGGGAGTGGGGAATTAGGAGAGAGCTTCTGAACTTATAGCGAGATTCAGTCAGCACTTGCTGTAATCTCCGGTACGCAAGGCTCAAACGCAGGGCAATCTACACTACAACCTGAAATCTAAAACACGCTCAGCTCCAGACGCTGCGCCAAAATCTCAACAAAGGCTAGCCCTGCGATCGGATTGCCGATGGCATCAAGCGCTGGGCTGTAGCAAGCGATCGCCCCTTGCCCCGGAACGACTGCTAGCAGCGCCCCGCTAATGCCCGATTTCATGGGGAGTCCAATCCGAACTGCATAGGTGCTAGAGGCTTCATAAAGACCGCAGGTCAGCATCAGAGCATTGACGGTGCGGCGGTGCTGGGGGGCGATCGCCGCAGATTCGCGAGCGAGAAGGTTGCCCAATCGCGCTAGGTCAGTCACCTGTCCGGCAAGGCAGCAGATCTGCTCATAGGTGTCGAGGGAAATTTCGGAGGCGGCTAAATAACCCTGCTGCACGAGGGTATCGGCGATCGTCTGATTCACTCCTCGTCCCTCAATGCGGACTGAAGCCAATGTTGCTTCATCGATCTTCAGGTGGCAGTCTGCCTTGTGATTGAGCCAGGTGCATAGCCTCTGACAGCGATCGTAGCTAGTGGCTCCGGGGAGGCGGCTTGCTAGGGCGATTGCCCCACTATTGATCATGGGATTGCGGGGTCTGCCACTGTCGGCAATGAGCTGATCTAGCGAATTAAAGGGCGCATCGGAAGGCTGCATTCCAACCCATCGAAAAAGGTTCTCCATGCCGAACTGCTCTAATAAATAGAGCAATATGAAAGGCTTAATGACGCTCATTAATGGAAAGACGCAGTCCGTATCTCCCCAAAGCTCCATCTGCCCCTGAAAATCAATACAGGTGGCAAACCAATCTGCCCGTACTGCCGTCAGCCGCGAAATTCGAGTCATGACCCGCCCATACCGTGCTTTGTGCCTTGCTTGTTGTGTCCAAAGCTCAAGCTGCTCGGTCGTCAGTGCTGCTAATCCCCCCATCAATTTTTGCTCCTACATCTCCGAAAGCGCCATCCAGCGCTCGGTGGCTATGTCGATCGCCTTTTCCAGTTCTGACAGTTGTTCTGAGAGCTTCTGCACTGCGGAAAACCCATCGGGAGGATGGTTAGCCAGAGTTTTTTGAATTTCTTCTTTTTCAGCTTCCAGCTTAGGAATCTCAGCTTCAAGCTGCTCAAATTCCCGCTTTTCTTTGAAGGAGAGCTTGCGTTTTGGGGAGGCTTGGGGAGGGGAAGCAGGAGCGGGGGAGAGGGAGGGAGCGGAGGGTTTAGAGGTTTGATTGGGAGCAGATGTCCGATCGTCTGATGCCCTATGTTCGAGATACACCGAATAATTGCCGGGATACTGACGCAGATTGCCTCCTGGCTCTAGGGCAAAGATGGTTTCTACGGTGCGATCGAGGAAGTAGCGATCGTGCGAGACGACAATGACGCAGCCGTTGAATTCCTCTAGATATTCTTCCAGGACAGCGAGGGTTTGTACATCCAGATCGTTGGTCGGCTCGTCTAAAATCAGCAGATTAGGAGCACTCATCAAAACACGCAGCAGAAATAAACGCCGCCGTTCGCCGCCAGAGAGCTTGTTGATTGGGGCATATTGCTGATTGCCGGGAAACAAAAACCGCTCCAGCATTTGAGAGGCGGTAATAATGGAGCCGTCGCTAGTTTTGACCAGTTCGGCAACTTCTTTCAGGTACTCAATCACGCGCTGATTGGGGTTTAGCTCCAGATCATCGGAATGCTGATCGAAGTAGCCGATGTGGATGGTACTGCCGATCTCGACTGTGCCGGAGTCGGGCTGCACCTTGCCCGTGATGATATTCATCAGCGTCGATTTTCCGGCTCCGTTGCCGCCAATAATGCCGATGCGATCGTCGGGATTAAATTCGTAGGTAAAGTCTTTAATTAAGGTGCGATCGTCGTAGGCTTTGGAGACATTGACCAGCTCCACCACCTTTTTGCCGATGCGCCGCCCGGCTGTGGTGATCTCGACCTTGCCCTGGGTCTGCCGGAACTCCTTGTTCTGCATATCGCCAATGCGATCGATCCGCGCCTTTTGCTTGGTGCTGCGGGCTTTGGGGCCTCGCTTCAGCCATTCTAGCTCTCGACGCAACACGCCTTTGTGCTTGCGCTGGGAGCTGGCATCGGCTTCTTCGGCAAGAGCCTTTTTCTCTAGATAGTAGGAATAATTACCGTCGTAGGTGTAGAGTTCGCCGCGATCGATCTCCACAATCCGGTTAGTGACGCGATCGAGAAAGTAGCGATCGTGGGTGATCAGCAATAGCGCCCCCCGGAAGCGATTGAGATATTCTTGCAGCCATTCCACCGAGAGGGCATCCAGGTGGTTAGTTGGCTCGTCCATGAGCAGAACTTCTGGGTCAGATAAAAGCGCAGTCGCCAACGCCACGCGCTTGCGGTAGCCGCCAGAGAGATCAATTACCTTGGCATCAAAGTCTTCAATGCCCAGCTTCGACAAAATGATTTTGGCGTTCGTTTCCATCTCCCACGCGCCTGTGGCATCCATCCGCTCCATGACGGCGGAGAGACGGTTCATGAGGCGATCGTGATCTCCGGTGCCATGCGCCAATTTGTCAGAGATTTCCTCATACTCACGCACCAGCGACATCTGTTCGCCGCTGTTGGCAAAGACCTGTTCCAAGACCGTCAGCTTCTCATCTACATCTGGCTGCTGGGGCAGGTAGACAATCCGTGCGCCAGAGTTGACCCAAATATCGCCTTCATCGATCGGCTCTAGTCGGGCAATCATTTTGAGGAAGGTAGACTTACCGGAGCCGTTGGTGCCAATCAGCCCAACTTTGTCGGTCGCGTCGAGGCTGAAGCTGGCATCCTTGAGGATTTCTTTGATGCCAAAGTCTTTTTTGACCGATTGCAGGGTGAAAATGCTCATGGGGCTGGGGATAAGGGACGATTCTTCTGCGAAGATGCAGGATGCTGGGCAGACTGAGCCGAGCCTACTCGCTCAGCTTATCAAATTCACTCAGGAGAATGCGACTTGCGCTGAACCAGAGGACGATCGCCTGTTCAAACTTGGGCTGGCTGAGAGAAGCGATCGATGGAGATCTGGGTGCGGAGGGGGGGGTGAATCCGAACCTTGGGGGTTCCCCCCAAACCCCCATTGGGGGACGAGCGCTTCCCCCAAACCCCCTCCGAAGGGTTGGATTGAGGGCTGGAGGCAGCGCTTTGCATTGTCACCCAGTTCGGAGATTCTGACTCAGCCCTCTCAGCTAAAGCTATCTCAGATCAGTCTTCTCCAAATCAAGCATTCTTAAGATCAAGCAAAGCCCGATCGCCCCAACAATGCGAAGCGATCTATCCTCCCTATCAGCTATCTCATCGGAGGGGGTTTGGGGGAAGCGCCTCGTCCCCCAATGAGGGGGTTTGGGGGAGAAACTCCCCCAAGGCTGTTTCAAAGGATTAAAGGCAAGCAACAAAACCTACCCCCCAACGCTATTCCAAAGAATTAAAGACAAAAACAGATCTCGACGATCGTCCCTCTTTTCCCCTGTGCTTGTCCCTTAACAGCTATTTGCACCTTGCCATATAGCTGACCCCAAAAATCTAGCGCTACTTAAAGCCGCGCCAACAGGAATGAGTAGACAACCTGCCGAGCGATATCAAAACAGAGCGCGCTCTTAACTCTTTTGATTGTCTGACCTGAACCGTCCGGCGACAAATTCTCGTTTGGCAGCGTGTTTGGTGCTGCGTCCAGAAACCCGCTTGCGCCACATACGAAAACTAGAGGCTTTCATCTCCCGGCGCATCAGGGCGATCGTCTGTTTTTCATCTAGCCCAAACTGGAGTTCGATCGCCTCGAAGGGGGTGCGGTCTTCCCATGCCATTTCCAGGATGCGATCGATCGTTTGTGGGTCTAAGTCGGGGAGTTTCATCTGTCCGTGGGGCTGTAGGGCTGGGCTGGCTATATGAAACCTTCTGTGTACAGCCTAACCCAAGCAGGATTTTAGGGGGAGATCTGATAGCCCACTGGGGTGTAGTCAAGGTCAAAATCAGCGGTAGAAATTTAGAGATATGCTTTTGGAGAAAATTCGGCTAGGCTAAAGGAGGATTTTTGCCCCCTCCTATATGTTCTTATAGCTGTGCGTCACTCTAAATTAGCGGCTCTGCTGATTACGTTGGCTCTCGCCACTACGCCCCAAATTGCTCAAGCACAGTCTGTTGATCAGCTCTTTCAGCAAGGCAATGCAGCTCAAAACGCTGGAAGATATGCTGAGGCTGAAACAGATTTGGCAACGGGTGATCCGTTCTGAGCCTAATAATGCCGCAGCGTACAACAATCTAGGGAATGCGCTCAAGCGTCAAGGAAAGCTAGAGGAAGCAATTACCGCCTTCCAACGAGCCATTCAACTCGACCCCAACGATGCCCCTCCTTACAACGGTCTGGGCAATGCGCTCCTTGACCAAGGAAAACTAGAGGAAGCGATTACCGCCTTCCAACGAGCCATTCAACTCGACCCCAACGATGCCTATCCTTACAACGGTCTGGGCAATGCCCTCCTTGACCAAGGAAAGCTAGAGGAAGCAATTACCGCCTTCCAACGAGCCATTCAACTCGACCCCAACGATGCCCCTCCTTACAACGGTCTGGGGATTGCGCTCAGTGACCAAGGAAAACTAGAGGAAGCAATTACCGCCTACCAACGAGCCATTCAACTCGACCCCAACGATGCCCCTCCTTACAACAATCTGGGCAATGCGCTCCTTGACCAAGGAAAGCTAGAGGAAGCGATTACCGCCTTCCAACGAGCCATTCAACTCGACCCCAACTATGCCTCTCCTTACAACAATCTGGGCAATGCGCTCAGTGACCAAGGAAAGCTAGAGGAAGCGATTACCGCCTACCAACGAGCGCTAAGTTTACCTGACATTAAAGGTCGACCAACGACCGCTCACACTGCGGCTCATAATGGCTTAGGTTTCGCCCTTCAGCAGAAAGGAAACTTGGCAGGAGCCATAGAAGAGTTTCAGCAGGCCATTGCACTAGATCCCAAATATGCTGTAGCCCAAAACAATCTGAAAGAGGCTCAACGGCTTTTAGCCCTGAGGCAGAATCCACAGCCTGTAGGGATTGACGATCGACAGTTCTTGCCCAAAGAAGCCGAAGAACCTTTGGTAGGGGTGTTACGTTCTACGGCGCGGATTGTGACGCTCACCACCGAGGGCAGGATCATTGGCTCAGGTTGGGTGATCAAGCGGCAAGGTAGTGTGGTCTGGGTCGTGACCAATCGGCATGTAATTAGCGATCAGCGCACCCGTCGCCCCGGAGAACATATTGAAGTAGAATTCTTCAGCGAGCTAGACGATAACCGCCGTCCACGCTATTCGGCGACGCTCGAACAGATCACCGATCCAGGAGATGCATTAGATCTGGCAGTTCTGAGAATTTCCTGTCAGCCGCGTGTTCCCTGCGTCCCAGATGATATTCGTCCCCTAGAGACGCGTTCGGGTCGGCTTGCCCGCAACACAGCTGTACGCTTGATTGGACACCCCTACACAGTCGAAACTCCCTGGAACTCTGCCGAGGGAAATGTTATGAACTACAGTCCCAATGACTCTTTGATGCCAATTGATGCCTATGTAGCAGAAGGAAATTCAGGGGGTCCCGTTATTAATGACCAGAGGCAGGTGGTGGGGATGATGGTGCAGATTCGCAACAAGCAAGACGTTGCCACGACTCCAGACCAACCTACCCCTGCTTTACGGGATATTTCGGAAGCAGCCGGAGACGCAGGTTTGGCTTACCGGATTGATATTGTCCTGGAACAGTTGCGCCGCTGGCGAATTCTCAACTAATCCCACTTAATCTCTATCTCTATAGGTTGCTAAATTTATGAATCCCAGAATTTTGTTCACTAGCCTGCTGATTCTAAGCCTCGTGCCGCTAGCAGCACAAGCTTGCCCTACCGGAAATTCTCAATCCCTTGCCTATATCCGTCGAGACAACAACCGATGTGAAGGATTACGCGAACAAAATGCCAGTGCTTCCTTCGGTCTGATTTCCTTCTCCACAAGTACCCTCAGTAGCTACCCTGATCGGCTCACTCTTAGGGTTCCGGGTACAGGCAGCACTCCTCCCACCGTTGCTCTGCAATCGTTTTATAGAAAGTACCTTCTAGATAACATCAGTCCTAGTTCCAGCGCTTACGGCTATACATTCAACCTGGATACCCGCACTGTCCTCAAAGCCGCCGAAATCCCAATTACAAGACTGCGTGCCCTTGCCTACACTACCCGCGATTCCAACCCTATCTATTTTCCAGTAATTCTTGGCTCTCCAGACAGCCAATATCAGTTCGTGCTCAGTATTCCCCAACGCACCACTCTACCCAAGCTCGAAATTCGGTATAAGGGTCAAGCGGTTTTCAAAAAACCTCAAACTAATCCTCAAGAGGGAGAATTCAGCTTTAATTGGAAATACGGCAACGCGGATGCGGGCACCTACGAACTCTACATCGAAGATGGAGAAGGACAACACCGTACATTCCGCTTTCAGCACAATCCTGACTGGCTATAATCTTCCATGAGTTCTCCGCCTCGTCCGCCCAATCGCTCCACGGCATCGAAACAGCGCAAATTTCGTTGGACTAAGCAGCTCTCCAAGCTTCGCCGCTGGGATATCTGGCTGGTTCTGTTCCTGCTGCTACTTTGGGTTGCAGTGCTGCTGGGGAGTTTTGTGTGGCGCGGCAGCTACATCTTCGAGGGCAATCTGATCGTCCAGGAAATGGGCTTCACCTACGCAGGCGACACAGAGCGCCGTTTCCTCAGCACCATTCGCCGACTCAAAAAGCTCGATATTGAAGGAAGCCAACCCCAACCGCTAGTTTTGACGGGCAAGTTTTCTAGCAGCGATCCAATGCTTAACCAAAAGCTGAGTCAGCGCGATCGACTGGCGATCGAATTTCCCTATGCTGACAGTCGCCTAATTTTTACGCCTGTAAAAGAGAGCGAACTTGCCATCTTAGAAGCCCGTATCCAGCCCGCCACGCAAATCAATCAACTTAAGTACCAAGCCCAACCAGGTCAGCCTGCCCAGCTTTCTTTTTGTCTTCAGTCTGTCAACACTCCCTTAGAAACCTGCCAACTTCGGAGCAATTTACCCGATACTCCCACTTCAGCTACCGCCAAACCTTTGGGTACGCTTAAGCTACAGCTCGGTCAACAGCCGCTTGCTCTCAGCATAGAAAGGTTCAACATTCCTGAGTTGGGAATTAAAACCGATATCAGTGCGTTTCAAAGTCTAGACCTGCAATTCACTCCAAGTTTCGACGAGTCTACGCTCTCGCTGCTCTCTCCCACCCGCCTATTTATCGATTTACCTGATTTTGCCAAGGCCGCCAACTCTGAAAAAGTCAATCTACCTCAATGGCTCTGGGGAGATTTTGACGTTCAGGACGTTCGTTTTTCCAGCACTGAAACTACAGAAGTTGTCACAGACGAACTGCCAACCTCCACCATTTTGTTGGGTGAAGTTCAGATGCAACGCCAGTCGCTACAACTCAAGGAAAACCAGTTTTTGATTATCGCGTCGAAACCGGGTATCCGCAAGCTGCGTTACATTCAGATCCATCCCCAATCTCCGCAAGGTTTGCAAACTCTCGTCTCTGGCGAAAGCCAAGGCATTAAGGTAGGTTTGTATCCCCAATTTCCTATCCAAAGCATTGAGCCAAGCTGGTTGTCTAAACACTTTTCTCAAGAAGCTATCAACGCGATCCTAGCGTTTATTGCAGCTCTCACGGGAGTTCTACTACCTCGCCTCTTCCCTGAACCACCCAAACAGCCCTAATAATTTCCACGGTGCGATTTGCTTCATAGCTGAATCTGACGCTAGTTTTGGGGTTGGCAGAGCTTGGTTCCAATCTAGCAAGAAAAGTTGGGAGTATGATGTACCCCGAAAACTGGACAATTAGCTAAGGTGGGATCACTGCCCCAAGGCTTGTAAACCTACGGAGAGGACAGTGACAATGCAGTGGAAACAATACAGTGCAGAGTTCAAAGCCAAAGTTGCTCTTGAGGCAATCAAGGGCAACAAAACTATCAACGAATTGGCTAGTCAGTTTGAGGTACATCCCAACCAGATCACCCAATGGAAAAAGCAAGTGCTAGAGGAAGTGCCCCAGATCTTCTCAACCCGACGTGCCCAAGCCCAGAAGGGACAGGAAGAATTGACTGCCAGCTTGTATCAACAAATCGGACAACTCCAAGTTGAGTTGGACTGGTTGAAAAAAAAATCTGGACTCAGCCGTGGACGATAAACGGCGATTGATTGAGCCAGAGCATGAGGGCATTAGTGTTGTCCGCCAATGTGAATTAGTCGGCTTAGCACGTTCTAGTTGGTATTACAAAGCGGTTGAAGTTGACCCCTACGAGCTACATCTGATGAAGCTGATAGACACTCAGTACACAGCAACTCCCTTTTACGGCATCCGACGGATGAGTGCGTGGTTGCGGACTCAGGGAGAAGCAGTCAACCACAAGCGGGTGGCACGGTTGATGCGGCAAATGGGAATTGAGGCGATCTATCCTCGCCCTAAAACGAGTCTACCGGGTGAGCAGGTCAGGCGTTACCCTTATTTGCTCAAAGGGATGAGTATCAACGCCCCCAACGTAGTTTGGAGCACGGACATCACCTATATTCGGATGCCGCATGGCTTCGTCTACCTAGTGGCGATTCTGGACTGGTTCAGCCGCTATGTGTTGGCATGGCAAGTTTCCAATACGATGGATGTTGGCTTTTGTTTAGAGGCATTGGAAACGGCTTTGAGTGTGGGCAAACCCCAAATCTTCAACTCTGACCAAGGCTCTCAGTTCACCAGTAACGTCTTCACGGGTTACTTGGAGAGAGAAAACATTGCCATTAGCCAGGATGGTAAAGGCAGAGCGTTTGATAATATTTTTATTGAGCGCTTATGGAGAACAGTAAAGTACGAGGAGGTGTATATTAAGAATTACGAGAGTGTATCCAACGCAGTTAAGAGTTTGTCATCGTACTTTCACTTTTACAATCATCAGCGATTACAGCAGTCGTTGAGTTATCAAACTCCTGCAAAGATACACTTCAGCAGCTAGGATTAGAGCTTGTATAAATTATTGCAAGGAAGAGCATTTGAAGCCGATGGGAGATTCCACCTTAAACTTCTACTAAAACTGTCTAGACAGAGGGGTACACTTTAGGAGGTCGTGTTGGGAGCTAAGGGTGTGCGAATCCAAACCTGGGGGATTTTCCAAAAGCCCTCTCTGATGAGATGAGTGATAGGAAGGATAGCCACACCCAGCCCAACGTTGACAGTCCATTAAGGCAATGGCTGAAACTGCTGCATCAGCCAAGCTCCCACTTGTGACTGATCAACCGATCGACTCTGCTGTAGCGCCTCCTCTAAAGACGACATCGCCAACCCCGGCAGCAACTGCGACCGATCGATTCGCCGACTGCCGCGATCGATCATCTCAAAGGCATAAATGCTCAGGTTCTCGACATCAACCGCCCAATATTCTTTCACGCCAGCCTCTTCGTATAACGTCCGCTTAGTGGTGCGATCGTCCACAATCGTCGTCTTGCCAATTTCAATCGCTAAATCCGGCGGGGGATAGCGATCGAGGTTGACGATATTGGTTCCAGTGGGGATGAGTCTGGCGCGATCGCCAATGTAGTAGGACAAATCCGGCTGAAATTCTCTCTTGCCGACCTTGCGAAACGAGCAGTTATCGAGGATGGTCAGAGGAATTCCTCTAAGAATGCAAAACAGAGCAACTCCAAGAGCTAGCGTTCCATGATCTCGGCTGTGGTCAAATCCAACAGGGAGCATCTCAGTCCTCATCCATCCGTCGAGATAGTAGCCTTTTGCGTTTTCGTAATTAGGCTGTTCTACCTGCCACAAATACTCCTCCCAGGTAGCTTTGACCCAGGTATCGGTAGGCAAGGCAGTTTTTACATCGCTCATAGAGCGGCTCCTGGCGGCAGAGAATTGATCATAGTCTAGCGGTTCTGGGGAACTCTACGAGTGAAATCCCCTTGCAGAGATGCCTCATGTCCTCTCGTCACCTTCTGAGCAATCTGGCTCAACGCTATCCTGGACTCATTAGTCTCAACGTTGCCTTGGGCTTTTCCGGAGCTTTATTCAATGGTATTAGCACAGCACTGATTATTCCGGTTTTGCTGAGTTTTTTGGGAGAGCCGATCGCCACAAAAGGCTTGCCGCCAGTCATCCAGGCATTACTCTCGCCCTTTGTAGGCGGCTCTGGTCAGCAAAACCTGCTGCTCATGACGAGCGCCATTATTTTGCTGCTGCTATTCAAAAATATAGCTGCCTATGCCAATGCGTTGGTGTCCGGTGCCCTGAAACGAACCCTGTCTAATGACCTACGAGAACGCGGCTTGCGGCTGCTGCTAGATGTGGACATCGACTTTTACGTCAAAACCGGGATTGGCGATATCATCAACCGTTTGAATAACGAAGTGTCTAGGGCGGCTAGTGCAATCGCTACCCTTACCCGCACTGTCACAGTCAGTATCACCGTACTGGTATTTGTGAGCTTGCTGCTGGCGCTGTCTTGGCAGTTGACGATCGTTTCTACAGCTCTGCTGGCGGTGGTTGCATCGGTGAATCAATACAGTATTGGGCGCTCTAAGCAATTTGGCAAGGAGCTTTCAGAATCTTCTAGAGCCTACTCGACGAGCGTCCTAGATCTGCTGTCAGGGATGCGGCTAGTGCGCTGTACGGCAAATGAGACTCATGAGTATCAGCGTTTGAAAAAGCTGATTGGCGATCGCGAGGAGGCAGAGTTCAAAGCGCAGGCAGTGTCGGCACTGATCGATCCCGTGAGCGAAATGACGGGAATTGTGGCACTGCTGCTGATTGTGCTAATCGGTCGGTCGGTCTTAGGCAATCAGGTCGAGGCATTTTCAGCCGTATTGTTGACCTACCTGTTTCTGCTCTTCCGAACGCTGCCGCTAATTGCCCAACTGAACGGTGCCCGCAGCCAGTTAGCCAACATTTCCCCCAGCATTGAAATTGCTAGCGATTTTTTGCGGCAAGACAACAAGCCCTTTATGAAAAATGGCTCCATCCCCTTCACGGCGCTGAAGCAGGGCATTCACTTTCAAAATCTTTCCCTCACCTATCCCGGACAGAAAAAGCCTGTTCTCAGTGAGGTCGATCTGCATTTGCCCAAAAATACAACCCTGGCGCTGGTCGGCTCTTCAGGTGCCGGAAAGTCTACTCTGGCAGACTTGCTGCCGCGATTTTATGACCCAACTCAGGGCTGTATCTTGATTGACGGGCAGGATTTGCGATCGCTGGATTTCAAGTCGCTGCGGCGATCGATGGGCATTGTCAGCCAGGACACGTTTTTGTTTAACGCGTCTATCCGAGACAACATTGCCTATGGCTGTGCCGACGCAACGGACTCTGCAATTATGGAAGCGGCAAAACAAGCCAATGCCCATGAGTTCATCCTGCAATTGCCCCAAGGATTTGACACCCAAATTGGCGATCGGGGTGTCCTGCTCTCTGGCGGACAGCGACAGCGAATTGCCATTGCCAGAGCCTTGCTGCAAAACCCGGAAATCCTGATTCTGGACGAGGCAACAAGCGCCCTAGATACGGTGTCGGAACGGCTGGTGCAAGAGGCGATCGATCATTTGAGCCGCGATCGCACGACGCTGGTAATTGCCCATCGCCTCTCCACGGTGCAAAAAGCCGACCAAATTGCCGTCATGGATCAGGGCAGAGTGGTAGAGCTTGGCTCTCATCAACAGCTCATGGCAAAGAACGGATACTATGCGCGTCTGTGCGACATGCAGTTTGAGGATAAGACCCAGATCAAATTTGAGCTGAATCAAACGCAGCTTGCCAAAACTTCTCACCAGTTTCGGACGCTTTTGAATGGCGTCATTGGTCTGCTGGGATTGATGATTGATGGCATCGTCGAAACCCCTGAAGAACAGCAGGAATATACGCAGGGAGCCTACTATTCAGCGCTAAATTTGATTAAAAGTTTAGAGCGTTTGGAGCATGATCCAGAGAAGCCCCAGTTAGAAGAATCATTGCAGTTTCCTGCTCAGGCCATTCAGGTACAGACTTAGGCATAGGGTAAATCATGCTAAAACACTATATTTTCTTTACCCGCAATACCTTACCTCAGCCCAGAGCCGATTTGGTACAGGTGGCAAACTGTGCTAACGCCGCCGCAAATTTGGGCTATTCGTCGGTATTGACTTATTTGAAGCAGCAGCCAAACTGGTTGAATCTGGGAGACTGGGTAGAGCCATTTAAGCCGCAGTTCCCTGAAGAGAATTTGAGCAGCTTCTATAACCTTCAAGACAAGCTTAAAGTTGCGGCGCTTCCGATTCCCTGGACGCTGGCTCGATCGCCCCTCAAAGGATTCGACCCTAGCACGATCGCCTCTAAATATTACTTGCCTTTGTATATGCGATCGCGCACTCAGATTGTCCATACGCGAGACTGGAATTTTGTCAAAGCGGCAATTCAAAACAGCATTCCCGTCATCTATGAACATCACCACCACGAGAGCAAGCAATTTGAGCCAGAGATTGTCAATCATTCGCTGTTTCAGATCGCTGTTACCGTTGCGGATACCGTTCGAGAGACTATGATTGAGTCGGGGATGCCGCCCCAGAAAGTGGTGAAAATACACAACGGCTTTAATCAGCTATTTCTGCAACGTCAACCGGAACAGGCAAAAGCTTGGCGACAAAAATTGCTGTCCAGCGATCGGTCAAAGCTAGCTGTCTATTCGGGAGCACTTCATCCGTTCAAAGGCGTAGACCTACTGATTGAAGTGGCAAAAGCCCTGCCAGATGTGCAGTTTGTGTTTGCGGGAGGTGACGAAGCTCAGGTTGCCGCCTACCGAACGCTATGCCAACAGCAGCAGGTATTCAACGCCAAGTTTTTGGGCTATGTGCTGCATCAAGATCTGGCGAGTTTGCTGCAAGCTGCTGACGTGCTGGTGCATCCTCACTGCCTCGGAAAAGCGGCAACCTTTACTTCACCGCTGAAGTTTTTTGACTACATGGCTTCTGGAACACCGATCGTCTCCACGGAAATTCCATCTCTGATGGAGTTTAAATTGGCGGGTGTGGTAGCGGGCTGGTGCGAAGCCGATCGGGCGATCGCTCTAGCAGCAACTCTTCAGCGCGTGCTTGAAAGCCATCCTCGGCGATCGGAGGGCTATTCCGACAGCATGGCGTTTGTCCAGCAGTTTTCGTGGGAGAATCGGATTATCAAGATTCTGAGCCACGTCAAAGATTCGCTGAAGCCCACTTTCCACCATGACTGACTCTAAGCTTTCCGGCAAGCCCAAGCGCAACATTGATCCTCAGCTCTATGCTCAGCTCAAAGCCGAAGCAAAAGCGCCCTATCGTGGCTTACGGCAGTTTGTTTACTTCAGCTGCGCCCTATCGGGATTGGTGGGCGGCGTGATCTTTTTAGCGCAGATTATTGCTGGGAGAGACGTTGAGGCAGCTTTGCCCAACTTTGCGTTACAGGCGGGTGTAGTGGCTTTGATGGTTTGGCTGTTTCGGCTGGAGCAGCGAGCCAACCGCAAGAGCGTTGAGAAAGAGAAGTTAAGCAAACCTTAAGAAACTCCTCTCATCGGCTAGGTTCTGTCACAATGGACACAATTGAAATGGGGTCAGCCAATATAAAGACCCTAAACATAAATCCCTTTGAATACTACGTGAAGTGCCAGTACCTCAAATTAAGAGGTGCTGGCACTTCACTTTGAGCCAAAATTATATAGCCGTAATCATCGGGCTTAGGGCATGAGGAACAATGGAGGAAATCAGTACAGAGGTCTTGGTCGTTGGAGGAGGGACAGGCGGTACGGCTGCAGCGATTCAGGCAGCGCGGCGGGGCGCTCAGACTGTCCTAGTTAGCAAGTTCTCTTGGCTGGGGGGAATGCTGACATCGGCAGGGGTGGCGGCTCCAGATGGCAATGAGCTGGCGGCATTTCAGACAGGGCTTTGGGGAGCATTTTTACGGGAGTTGCAGCAGCGTCAGAAGGAAGGATTAGATCACGCCTGGGTCAGTTTTTTCACCTATGAACCAAGGGTGGGAGCCGCTATTTTTGCCGACTGGGTGCAGCAGTTGCCCAATTTGCGCTGGATTCAGGGACAGGTGCCTTTAGAAGTCCAGAAGGCAGGCAATACCGTGACGGGTGTGCGATTTGCTGACTATAAAATTCAAGCAAAAATTACTCTAGATGGAACTGAGCTAGGCGATTTGCTGGCGTTGGGCGAGGTGCCTTATCGCTGGGGATGGGAATGGCGATCGCACTGGCAAGAACCCAGCGCACCCGATCGCCCCAATGCGCTCACCCAACAATATCCAGTTCAGGCTCCCACCTGGATCGTGGTCTTGCAAGACTTCGGTGAGGGTCAAGCACCGCCGATTGAGGCTGAATCAGAGCTGTCTTTTGAGGGTACTTGGCAGGGCTACGGTGCCGAGCAGTTTTTGAACTACGGTCGGCTGCCTGGAAACCGCTTTATGCTCAACTGGCCTCAGCAGGGGAATGACTATGGGGTAGGGCTACAGCGGTTGGTACAGTCGGAGAGCGATCGCCAGGATTTTTTGCGGGAGGCACAGGCGCATTCTCAACATTTCGCCCATTTTTTGCAGCAGCAGTTCGGACGGCGCTATGGATTAGCGGAGAATACGTTTCCTCAACAGCAGCTAGGGGGAGGAGCGTACGCCCTGCACCCTTACTATCGGGAAAGTCGGCGATTGCAGGGACTCGTGACGGTGCGAGAGCAGGATATTCTGCCCCAGGTTCAGTCCCAGGTGGCGGCACTGCCGCTGAACGAAATAGGAGAAGTGGAAGCGATCGCCTTCGGTAATTATGCCAACGATCACCATTATCCCGGCTTTGAGTTTTCGTTGCAGCCTAAGTCGATTCGCTGGGGCGGACGCTGGACAGGTACGCCGTTTGCACTGCCCTACCGCTGTCTAGTTCCGGCTGAGATGGAGGGACTGTTAGTATGCGAGAAAAATATTTCGGTTTCCCATATTGCCAATGGGGCAACCCGATTACAGCCTGTGGTATTGGGTCTGGGTCAGGCGGCAGGAATGGCGGCGGCGCTGTGTGTTCAGCAAGGCTGTCAGCCTAGAGATTTGTCGGTACGGAGGCTGCAAGAGGCTTTGCTGGAAGATGCGATCGCTCCCCCAATGCTGATTCCTCTGTTTAATCTGCCGCCAGAACACCCAGACTGGCTGTTCTGGCAGCGGTACTATCTCGATCACCCAGAATCTTATCCGGCGGATGGCTATTGCCCTGGTTTGGCTCATGTAGCGGGGTCAGCCACAGGATGCGAGTTATTTACAGGAAACTTTCAACGACGGGGTGAGCAGGATTATGGGCTGACTGTTGAGCAGCCGATCGCTCTGGTAGGGGAAGTGATCTCTCTTGTGACGCTCAGGCATGAGGTGGATGAGCGTCTGAGTCAGTTTAAGACGGGAGAGAAGCTGAGGGTAGAAGGATGGCTGAATCGATCGGGGAATTGGCTGAGGGTAGAGAGGATCGAGGCTTCTTGAACAGCCAACAGCCTTGGGGGTTTCCCCCAAACCCCCGGCGGGGGACAGAGCGCGTCCCTACATCCCCTGCGCACGAGATGAAGGATAGACGGCATGGAGGTTTACTATTCTTTCAAAGTTCAAGGTATGGCTGTCGCCAGTTTGCTTATAACATTTATGGTGGGACGCGAAGCGTCCCACCATAAATGTCCCCGTCTTAACCGCCTTGGCGATTGCCACATAAAACTCAAAGTCCCCCAGGCTTGGGGGACGTGAGGCTAGGAAACTTCAATCTAGCAATGTGTTGATTGCCAAAGCTATCGCCACCGCAGCTCTAAATATCCTTTTTCTGGGCGGTTCTGCTCTTCTTCGGTTAGCCAGTCTACTAGCTTATAGGTGCCGAAGACGTGATCCCACCAGTCTACGGCTAAGCCGAAGTTGTGATGCCACATGCCATATTTGTGATGGACGTAGTGAACGGGCATTTTCATCCAGAAACACTTGGTTGGATTTTCATGCTGAAGCTGGTGGGCGTAGGCTGAGAAGGCTGCGTAGACCAGCGCTCCCAGGAACCAGCCTAAGCCAGCCTGCCAAGACACGAAAAACAGGAGGAACATGACGATCGCACTTCCCTTCACATAGTCTAGGAACTCCCAAACCACGCCTTGCCCTTCGTTACGACGGTGATGATCGCGATGGCGCTCTCCTACTTTGGGTGAGACATGCATGAGCCGATGCAGCCAGTATTCTACAAGACTCGCTAAAACAAACGCGATAATAAAACAAACGATCGCAGTCATCCACATAAGCTCAATATCCTCATCACACCTAATTACTAATCTCAATGCCTGCTGCTGATGTCGCCTCTTTGAATGCTGCGGCTGGCGATACTTTGGAGCGATCGAGCTTCAGCATAATCACGCCGAGGGGCGGCAGGCAAAGATCGATCGAGTAAGGGCAGTTATGGTATGACCACTCTTCTGCCCACTTGCCGCCGAGGTTGCCCATATTGCTGCCCCCATACTCGCGAGAGTCGCTGTTAAATAGCTCTGTGTAGAAACCTAGCTCTGGTACGCCTACCCGGTAATGGGCATGGGGCTGTGGTGTAAAGTTGCAGACAGTGATGACACACTCGCTGGGGTCATCCTTCGCCCTGCGGAGAAACGCCACAACGCTGTGGCGATTGTCGCTACAGTCAATCCACTCAAAACCTTCAGCAGAGAAGTCTTGGGTATAGAGCGCAGGCTGGCTCTTGTACAGCTCGTTTAGGCGGCTAATAAAGTACTTCAGCTTTTGGTGGGGTTCAGACTGAAGCAAATGCCAGTCTAGATCGCCCCAAACATTCCACTCTGTCCATTGCCCAAATTCCATGCTCATGAACAGGGTTTTCTTGCCGGGATGGGCAAACATATAGGCATACAGCGCCCGTAGATTGGCGAATTTCTGCCACTCATCTCCTGGCATTTTGCCAATCATCGGACTCTTGCCATGCACTACTTCGTCGTGGGAGAGCGCCAGCATGAAGTTTTCGCTGAAGGCATACATGATGCTGAAGGTAACGTTGTTTTGGTGAAACTGCCGGAACCACGGGTCCATGTGGAAGTAGTCCAGCATGTCATGCATCCAGCCCATGCTCCACTTCAAGTTAAAGCCTAGCCCGCCCATATAGGTCGGCCAAGAAACCATCGGCCAAGTAGTAGACTCTTCGGCAATGCTAAGGGTTCCCGGAAAGTAGCCAAACAAAACGTGATTCATCTGGCGCAAGAAATCGGCGGCTTCAATGTTTTCTCGTCCGCCGTACTGGTTGGGCACCCATTCACCTGTAGGACGCAGGTAGTCGAGATACAGCATCGAGGCAACGGCATCAACCCGAATACCGTCAATGTGGTACTTGTCAAACCAAAACAGGGCGTTGGCAACCAGGAAGTTGCGGACTTCATTGCGACCATAGTTGAAGACTAGCGTGCCCCACTCTTTATGTTCACCCTTGCGCGGATCAGCATGTTCGTAGAGCGCCGTACCGTCAAAGTTAGCTAGCCCATGCCCGTCTTTGGGAAAGTGACCCGGAACCCAGTCTACGATCACGCCTATGCCGTTAGCATGGCACTGATCAACGAAATACATGAAGTCTTCAGGACTACCATGCCGCGAGGTACAAGCATAGTAGCCTGTCACCTGATAGCCCCAAGAGCCGTCAAACGGATGCTCGGCGATCGGCAGCAGTTCTAGATGGGTAAAGCCTAATTCTTTAGCATAGGGAATCAGGCGATCGGCCAGCTCACGATAGGTCAGAAAGCGGGCACCAGGTTTTAATTCGGCAACAATGACGGGCGGCACGGGGTTGCCTTTTGCATCCAGCCCAGGTTCAGACGCGGAGCCATGCAGCCAGGAGCCTAGATGCACCTCGTAAACAGAGATGGGTTTGGTCAAGGGTTCAATGTGGCGACGCTGCTCCATCCATTCGCTGTCGTTCCACTGGTAGCGATCGAGATCGGCAACGATCGATGCGGTCTTGGGGCGAACTTCCTGGTAGTAGCCGTAGGGATCAGACTTTTCGTAAATGTGACCCGCCTGGTTTTTGACCTCATACTTGTAGCTGGTGCCCACCCCTATCCCAGGGATAAATAGCTCCCAAATGCCGTCGCCTAATCGCCGCATCTGATGTTCACGACCGTCCCAGTGATTAAAGTCGCTGAGCAGCGAAACGTTGCGAGCGTTGGGTGCCCAAACGGCAAAGTAAACTCCCTTCACGCCGTCTACTTCGCTCAGGTGTGCCCCCAGCTTCTCGTAAATGCGATGGTGGTTTCCCTCGGCAAAGAGGTGAATATCCAGATCGGTAATGTGGGGAGAGCGAAAGGCATAGGGATCGTAGGTGACGTAGGTGCGATCGCCTTCTTTCACCCGAAGCTGGTAATTCTTGATGTCTGGTGTGTCTAGCACGCACTCAAAAAAGTTGGGGTGATGCTCAGACAGCATCGCAAATTCAGTCCGCTCTTCCGGAAAAACGACCCATGCTTCACTGGCGCGGGGAAGATAGGCTCTCACTACCCAGACTTTTTTGCCGTCTTGTTCTAGCAGGTGAGGTCCCAAGACTTCGAATGGGTTTTGGTGCTGATTCCAAACAATCCTCTCTATCTGATCCGGCGCGACGGTCGTTCCCATGAAGCTACCTATCCTAAATCGTATTACTGAATATGGAACCGCCTGAAAAACCTTTAAGAAGCCTAGTCTGGCGATTCTCAACTAAAAAACGCAGTCTGAATAAGATCTATTTGAAATCTTGCTGTGCTTAAGCTGTCGAGATCATCAAAGTTGATTCTAGTGCCTGACAAGTCGTTCAGACTTGGCGAGATTGCATCCTGAACTGGCTGGAATCGCTGAAAATAGCTGCAGCCAAATGTCCTATATAGGCAGCAAATCACAAACCTTAACAAAGCGTAGCAAATTGCGGTTCAACTCTCAAATCTAATTTGAGCTGATGAGGAGGGGAATTGGCATCTGCAATTCGGCATCTACTTAGGATCACAAGTTAACCTGCAATAGTTTTTTGGAAGGGTCGCGCTCCGCGCGACCCTTCCAAAAAACGGCAGTCCTTAAGGGGTAAGGATTTTTTGTTGCGTGGGCAAAGCCCACGCAACAAAAA
>NZ_JCACIN010000002.1:0-93916 GCF_059504425.1 Drouetiella sp. | reverse complement strand
GGGCTTAACTTTATGACTCGTATTATATGTTTCCTCACATTAAATTGGTATAAGGCGTTGCAATTAGAATGTGACGTTTTGCATTGGCACTGTAAAGCGCTGCAATTAGAATGTAATGCTCTACATTGGCACTGTAAGGCGCTGCAATTAGAATGTAATGCTCTGCATTGGCATAGTAGACCTCTTGCAGATTAAAGTTTTGGGATTAGTAGGACTTACGCACTTGACGCTTAAAACCTCGATCCCCCCTAGCCCCCCTTAAAAAGGGGGGAACCTCTGAAGCCCCCTTTTTAAGGGGGTTGGGGGATCTCTTCTGCGTAAGTCCTAATTAGGTTTAGTGGGGCTGCACCCCGACTAAACCCAAGAGGATGTTTGAAAAGTATTAAATGTTCTGCATTCGCCCCCCAACCCCCCAATTCTGGGGGACTTTCGAGCCAATTTTTGTTCAAAGTCCCCCAGAATTGTAGGATTTAGGGGGCGGTTCGGGTAACGATTGGCACTTTTCAAACATCCTCTAATTTGCGATCTACTGAATATACAAAGTTCAATATGTAAAATTAACGGAGTGGGTTCATCCTCAATAGAGTAGAACTATGGCAAGAAAATCTAAAGGATTTGGCGAACTGTTGAACTCACAGCAGCGCATCAAAGGACAGCAGGAGTCGATGGATAAGCTAGCCGAAAGGGTAAAACAGGGATATTTGAAAGACATCGTGGGGGGTGTGGTCAGGAATCCCAAAGGCGAAGTTAAAATGTCGGAGGTGCTACAAGCCTTTGTTGAGCCTCATTTGGACTTTGCCGCGACCAAAGAGCAGCGGCAAAAATTATTTGCGATCGCCATTCTTGCCTGGAATTTGGCTCTCCTTTCTGAAGAGCAACAGCAGAAAGAAATGGAGGATATCATTGCTCAAATGTCGATGGGGAAAGATCGTCAGGCAGAACAAGATATCAGAGAAATCTTAGAAGAATTGACGGAGCGTAAGCGCAGGCTTTTCCCCAATCATCGGCGATACATCCTCGATTTTGATGTTCGAGAAACCCGTAATGACTTTCACCTCTCGGTCATTTCTTCACCAACGCCAAAAAATTAAAAATCATGACTTTACGCAGGCGCTACAGTTGGCTCATCAGAAAACTTTGGTGGAATGGCACTGAGACAACAATCCGATCTGCCCCCCAGCCCCCAATTCTGGGGGACTTTGAATGGCTCGGAAGTCCCCCAGAATTGGGGGATTTGGGGGGCGAGAAAACTGTCAACTCAGATAGGTTCATACTTCAATTCAGCAACGCCGCAACTCTCATGATATTTGTACGTCAAAGTTGAGTAGAAATTTACTTCTGATCCCTTTCATGACAACAATGTAGGGACAAAGAACAGGGCTTAGTGTGCGGAGTTTCCATGAGTACATCAGTGTTTCCAGACGGATCAAGACAGGCGATCGCTCTTCCCTCTGCCCAAATTTCCATCGTGGTTCCGGTGTACAACGAGGTCGAGAGCCTGCCGCGCTTGATTGAGGCGATCGCTTCAACACTCCAGAACAATCGCCTTAACTATGAAATTATTTGTGTAGACGATGGCTCCACGGACGGTTCGGCCGATCTGCTGCGGCAAATTGCAGGCGATCGCACTGACCTAAAAGCCGTGCTGCTCCGTCGCAACTATGGGCAAACGGCAGCCATGGCTGCCGGATTTCACCATGCCACAGGTCAGGTGATGATTACGCTGGATGGCGATCTACAAAACGATCCGGCAGATATCCCCAGACTTCTGGAAAAGCTAGACGAAGGCTACGACTTGGTGAGCGGCTGGCGAGTGCAGCGACAGGATGCCGCTCTGACTCGACTCCTGCCCTCCAAAATTGCCAACTGGCTCATCGCCAAGGTGACGGGCGTCAATATTCATGACTACGGCTGCTCCCTCAAAGCCTATCGATCGGAGTTGGTCATGGACATGAACCTCTATGGGGAACTGCATCGGTTTTTACCTGCCCTGGCATTTATTGAGGGAGCCAGAATTGCTGAAATTCCGGTACAGCACCATGCGCGTAAGTTTGGGCAGAGTAAGTACGGCTTGGGGCGCACCTTCCGAGTCGTGATGGATTTATTCACCATCTTCTTCATGAAGCGATTTTTGACGCGCCCCATGCATGTTTTTGGCCTATTCGGACTGATCGCAATGCTGCTAGGAATGGCAGTTGGCGTTTACCTGACTTTCCTGAAGCTGACTCTGGGAGAAGATATTGGCAACCGTCCGCTGCTGATTTTGGCAGTCGTCCTGTTCCTAATGGGCATCCAGTTGTTGAGCTTTGGTCTGTTGGCAGAGCTTTCAATGCGGACTTATCACGAGTCGCAAAACCGCCCCATCTATCGGGTGAGGGAAGTGATTGGCTCGAAGCTAGAGCACTAGCGGCAGCTAGTGGTTTGTTGATTGTTAACTGACGTGTTGATGTAGATGGGTAGATGGGTGGATGGGTGGATGGGTGGATGGGTGGATGCGGGTTCCCAATTACTCATCTACTCATCTACCCCCTCACCCGCCAACTATTAACTAACCATTAGTTCTCTTCCTCGATCGCATAAACAGCACCAAGCTGGCGATATTTTTGAGCAAAGTCGGTGCCATAGCCCACGATAAATCGATCGGGGACAGCCATGCCCAAATAGTCGATCGCTACGGCAACTTTGCGGCGATCGGGTTTATCCATCAGGGCACAGAGCTTCAGCGATGCAGGTTGATAGGTCTGCAAATCTGCCAGGATTCTGGCGGTGGTGGTCCCTGTGTCAATAATGTCTTCCACGACAATCACATCTTGATGGGCGATCGCTTCTGGCCCTAAGCCCATGACTACAGAAACGGCACCTGAGCTGACGGTTGCAGTACCATAGCTCGATGCTTGAATGAATTCGATCGTCTGGATTGGAGTCTGCATGGCTCTGACCAGATCGGCAGCAAACATAAATGCACCCTTGAGCACCACCACAATCACGGGATGGCGATTGGCATAGTCTTTGTCAATATCCTGCGCCAATCGCTGGACTGCTTCAGCAACGTCTGCGGCAGAGATGAGCAGAGTGAGAGATTCCATGATCGGCGATCGCTAACGGGACGTGGGGTTGCTGGCAGTTGGGGTAATGGTTCTGACCTCCCGACAGTCCGGTACCCAGCCCTGAGTATCCTGATGGCGTGAGGTGGTAAACGCCACGTCGCCCTTATTATTCAGGCACTCGTAATAAACAGCCTGAACTTGAGGAGGCGTGCTGTCTCGGTAGCCAATTTCTCGGCAGTTGTCTAGGGCATCCGCAACCGATTCGCTGGTGGTAGTCAGGGCAATGTTGCCGTTGCCGTCATAGCACTGGTAGTAGGTGGCGCGCGCCTCTGCCTCAGAGAGGTAAGGCACTTCTCGACATCCCATCTGCCAGCCGATCGTCTCTTGGGGGTTAATGGTGACGTAGGCAATGTTGCCGCTGCGATCGTAGCAGTCGTATCGAATGATCTGCTGAGCTGAAGTCTCTGTCGTTTCAGCGTTAGCCTGCGTCGGCACAAAGCCAATGCCTCCCGTGACGGCAAAAAGGGCGATCGACACAACAGATTTAAGATTTATAACCATGGGTTCCTCAAGACAGCTCTAACTTATTTTTTGGGTTTGACTTATTTTGCTGGTTTATCTAATAAAAATCCGGTCTAATTGACCTAAATCGGCACACCCTAGCCACTATTTTTACAATAGGTCGATCGCTTGTCGATGATCTGGGTTGAACATGGGACAATCATGATCTTTAATGCGCTGTTTCAGGGTTCCTCAAGGGGGGGTAAATGAGTGAACTGGATATCCAACTTCGGCAGCTAGTCAAAGAAGCCTGTAGTCATCCACCCGGCAGTCCGGCACGGCAGCGGCGGCTGACTCAGGTGATCCGGCTGTCGTCGGGCAAGCTGTGGCGCGAAAGCGTTGCCTACTATCAGGATGCGGTGCAGCAGACCTGGGTGTATTTTTGCCAAAATGTCTGTGAAGCCAAAACGGGCGATCGCTATGACCCCGATCGCAGCAGCGTTTCCACCTGGCTGAATGCCTATCTGAGACGGCGGCTCCAGGACTTTTATATTGACGGGCAAAAGCAGCAGGCGACTCGTGCAACGGGCTTGGCAAGGGGATCGCGATCGGGCGAAACAGGCGAAGTCATTGACCCGATCGATAACTTGGCTGCCCAGCCTGACGTGCCGCCTATCCTCCAGGAAGTGAAGACCTGGGCAGAATTGGATGTCACGGGCGAGCTGCAACGGGTACACATTGAAGGGTATCCTCGAATCAATTGCCAAATGCTGATTTTGCGAAGGCTGCCTCCAGAAACCGGGTGGAAAGAGCTTGCTGCCGAGCTGGGTCTGTCGGTTTCGACGCTGAGCAGCTTTTATCAGAGACAATGCTTGCCGCGTTTGCGTAAATTTGGTCAGTCGGAGGGATATCTCTAAAGCACTGGAGGACAAAGAGCTTTTACCATGACCTACACTACCTCGTCTGCACTACCGCTTCCCATTACTCGTCGAGCGATCGCCCTGGCAGACCAGTTTGCCCACCGACATCCCGCCGAAAAAGCCGCTCAAGTCCGGCTGAATACGCTGGCAGTCTGCGTGATGAACGACTACTTGCAAATGATGGGCATTGCCGCCGATCCCTCAGGCAGCGATAGCTGGAATCCGGTGAGCCAGCTTTGTGCCGATGTTGCCGATCTAGAGGTTTTGGGCGTGGGCAAGCTGGAGTGTCGTCCTCTCTCAGTCAACAGCATTGGTCAGACGAGCGATGTCTGCAACGTGCCGCCCGAAGTGTGGGAAGACCGGATTGGCTATGTCGTGGTGCAAATTAATGAAGCAGCTCAAGAGGCAAGTCTTCTAGGCTTCACAGAACGGGCGATCGAAGCACTGCCCCTGAGCCAATTGCGATCGCCCGAAGCGCTGCTGGATCATCTCGATCGGTTGATGCATCCGGTGACTGCCGCCTCAAGAGTGGCGAACCTCAGCCAATGGCTACAGAATATCTTTGAAGAGGGCTGGCAGACGGTGGATGCCTTGCTCAATCCTCCTAACCTTGCCTACGGCTTTCGGGGCATAGACTCTGCGGCTTCCCAGGATCGTTCGCAAAGCCTCCGCCGCGCTAAGTTGATTGACCTCAACATTCAAATGCCTAACCCTGTAGCGCTCGTGGTGGAACTGACTCCAGACGCTGAACAGACTGCCATTTGCCTTCAGGTTCATCCCACAGGTACGACCTATTTGCCTCCAGATTTGCGGCTGGCTGTGCTGGATGAGGCGGGAGCAATCTTTTTAGAAGCTCAGTCTCGCGGCACAGACAACTACATTCAGCTTCAGTTTAGCGGTCACTCTGGCGAGACTTTTCAGGTACAGGTGGCGATCGCCGATGCCAGCGTCATAGAATCCTTCGTGATTTAGCCCAGTCGTTTAGGTGATTCTATCCAAAAGCCGTGAGGAAGCCTCGATGGCAGGTAAATTAGCTGTCCTAAAATTTGGTGAGGGGAGCCTTGAGACGGGCTTTCCGGTAGCGCTGCAAATCAGTGAAGAGCAAGTTAGCGAAGAGCAAATCAGGCAGCAGGATACGCTGCGCCCTGGCTTAGCCTACTATCCTCTAGCCGAAGTGGCAGGAAAGCTGCCCCCTGCGCCCGATCTGCTGCGCTACTATCAGCACTGGCAGTCAACCTATCGGCAGTTGGGAACCCAAACTCGTCTAGAAGCCCCCAAAGCGCAGGTGACAAACGTCTCCATGCTAACGGACTGTCAAAGCGCTGCCGAGGCGCTGAGCGATCGCTTCAACACCTGGCTGCGTTCAGAGTCGTTTCGTCCTTTACGAGAAAAATGGCTAGAGCTGCTGTCCCCCCAGGATTCAATTCGGGTGATTTTGCAAACTGACGATTCGCTGCTGCAACGGCTGCCCTGGCAAACCTGGGAGTTGAGCGATCGCTACACCCAATCTGAATTTGCCCTCAGCCTGCCCAGCTACGAGCAGATTGGCAAAACCCCTAACGTCAAAGATCGGCTAAAAATTCTTGCTATTTTGGGCAACAGTCAGGGCATAGATATCCAGAGCGATCGGGCTTTGCTGGAACAATTGCCTGATGCCGACATTCATTTTCTTGTAGAGCCTCAGCGTCAAGAACTCACCGATCAGCTCTGGGCGCAGCCTTGGGACATTCTGTTTTTCGCAGGGCATAGCAAAAGCGACTTGATCCCTCCTCCCCTATCAACTCCTGACTCCCGCCTCCCAACCCCCGACTTTCCCACGCCCGACTCTCCCTCTGCCGACCTCGGTCGCATCTTCATCAACGCCACCGACAGCCTCACCATTCGTCAACTCCGGTACGGACTCCGCCAAGCCGTCGAGCGCGGACTGAAGCTGGCAATTTTCAACTCTTGCGATGGTCTGGGTCTGGCGCGCAACTTAGCAGATTTGCAGATTCCCCAGATGATTGTCATGCGTGAACCTGTGCCCGATCGCGTGGCGCAGGAGTTCCTTAAGTCATTTCTCTCAAGCTTTTCTCAGGGCGAACCGTTCTACCAATCCGTGCGTCAGGCGCGAGAACGTCTACAAGGTTTGGAAGATCAGTTTCCTTGCGCGACCTGGCTGCCCATCATTTGTCAGAATCCGGCAGAGGCTCCACCGACCTGGAAGCAGTTAATGGGGCAAAAGTTCACTGGGCAAAAGTTCGCTGGGCAAAAGTTCATTGGGCAGGATGTCTCGCTGGCATCCGAGGGGACGATCGCCCCGCTTCAAGACTCGTCCAGAGCCGCACCCCAAAAATCAACCTCGCCCGTCTTCCGGCATTTACGCCAAGCCTCAAAAGTGCTGATCTCCGGTCTGCTGGTGACGGCAGCGCTGACGGGTCTGCGTTATGCCGGATTTTTGCAGCCCTCAGAGCTACAGGCATTTGATGCATTGATGCGGCTGCGTCCTGCCGAGTCTGAAGATTCCCGTCTGCTGATTGTCACCATTAACGATCGGGAAAAACAGCAGTATGGCGGGGTATCGCCCAACGGCGATCGCATTTCATTAACCGATCGCTTCCTCGATCAGCTTCTGACGCGGCTAAATCAGGCTCAGCCCAGCGTCATCGGGCTAGATCTGTATCGAGACTTTCCGGCAGAGCCTGCCGTAGCTCAACAGTTTCGGCAGCAGCAGATTGTTTCAGTCTGCAAAGCCCAGTATCCCGGTGAGGTAGGCATTGCTCCTGCCCCTGATTCTCCGCCCAATCAGGTGGGCTTTAGCGACTTTGTTGCCGATAGCGATGACAAGCTCCGCCGCCACCTGTTGGCAATGACCACGCCCTATATTGATCCCGATGCGCCTTGTACCGCTGCCTATGCGTTTAATCTCCAAATTGCCTCACGCTATCTGTTGACGCAACGCCTGCCCATGCTAGGCGCTCCCGATACCGATCTGCGATTTGGCAAAACTGTCTTGCGGCGGCTCAAAGCCCGGACGAGCGGCTACCAACCTGTTGACGATCGCGGCAACCAAATTTTGCTGAACTATCGGTCTACGCCGTTCCTCAGCCTATCGCTCACGGATCTGCTGTCTGGCAAAGTCAACCCCAGCATCATCAAAGATCGGATTGTGCTAGTGGGTGTAGCGGCTGAAAGCAGCACAGATTTCTGGGATACGCCGATCGATCCGCATATGCCGGGAGTCGTGGCGCAAGCCCACATGGTGAGCCAAATCGTCAACGCTGCGTTGGAGGGGCGATCGCTGCTCTGGGTCTGGTCATGGCAAGAGATTCCCTGGATTTTGGGCTGGGCGCTGTGGGGTAGTCTTCTAGGCTGGCGACTGCGATCGCCTCTGCGTCTGAGCCTAGCTATTTCTCTGAGTACGCTAGCGATCTGCGGCATCTGCTGGGGGGTGCTGCTTCAGGGTGGCTGGATTCCGTTGATTCCTGCCCTGCTGGCACTGGCGATCGCCAGCATCATGCCCCTTTTCATTCGCTTTCCTCTCAAACTTGCCCGGAATCGCCATTTCTCCTCTTGAAATACATTATATTACACCGTAATACAGCCATGAATATCTCCATCGCGCTGCTTGCCCCCCTCTTCTCTCTTTCCTTGCTCACTCCATTGACCTTTCCCGCCCTGGCTCAGGATGCGCCAGCTACAGGCATTCAGAGTAGAACGACCCACATCAAGTTTGAGCCACCCGCCCTAGGCAATGCGCCAGGTGGACGATCGCGGGGCGGAGCAAGCCGGGGCGAATGTCCTGCCGCAACGTTGCCCTTAACGGCGATCGTGCCTACGGTTAACGGAGGGGTGGGAGGGCTAACCACTGCCGATCAGCCTAGCTTCTGGTTTTATGTCCCTTATGCTTTGAATGGCGATCGCTCCGCAGAGTTTGTCTTGCTGGATGATCAAAATAGATATATTTATCAAACCACGCTGGTGAATGGCGAAAGTGATGCGATCGGGATAACGCAGGTGACTTTACCCGCCACAGTAGTGCTGGAAAAGGACAGGCTTTACCAATGGGTGTTTATGGTGAATTGTGAGATTGACAATCCCATCTTCACGCGGGGCAGCATCCGTAAGGTGACGATCGATCCGGTGCTAAGCACCAAAATTCAACAGGCTGAAGCCTTAGAGCAAGTCAGACTTTATGCTGAAAACGGCATTTGGTTTGAGGCGCTAAGCACCCTGGCAGAATTAAAGACTGCCAAACCGGGAGATGCGGCGATCGCCCTGGAATGGAAGAGCCTGCTGCAATCAGTTGATTTGACAGATATAGCGGATAGCCCGTTCGTGCCCTAGTTGACTAACAAAACTCAAGCCGTCTTCACCGTTCGGCTGAGCGCCCTTTGACCTGAGCGCTCAGATCGAAAGCTCGCGTTAAGCCGATCGGCGCTGCTCTTCAGGGCTACTTTTTGCAAATTCTTCGACCATCTTGCGATTGAAAGCAGGGATATCTCCCGGATTACGACTTGTAACCAAACCGCGATCCACCACCACTTCTTGATCAACCCAATTTGCCCCTGCGTTCTTTAAATCAGTTTTGAGAGAGGGCCAGGATGTTAAGGTACGTCCCTTCACCACCTCTGCTTCAATCAAAGTCCAGGAACCGTGGCAGATAGCAGCTACAGGTTTCCCAGCTTCAAAGAAAGCTTTTATGAACTGCACAGCTTGAGGCTGGATGCGGAGTTGATCGGGGTTGGCAACGCCACCTGGCAACATTAACGCATCATAATCGCTGGGATTTGCCTGTTCTAGAGATATATCTACTGGGAACCGATCGCCTTTATCAAAGTGATTCCAGCCTTCAACGCTGTCACTCTTAGGCGAAACAATATGGACTTGGGCACCTGCTGCTTCGAGCGCCTGTTTGGGTTGGGTCAGTTCTACCTGCTCGAAGCCGTCAGTTGCCAAGATTGCAACTTTGCGATTGCTCAATATACTTGTCATAGCTCAAATCTTTTCTGTGATGGTTGGTTTAGATTTGAGCCTAACGCAAGCTCGATTGAGCCTTAATCTGTCATCGGTTAGGAATATGATCTCAACTTTGGTTAAGCTTGATTGATTTTGATTAAACGATGGCACTCATACCCGCGATCGTCCCTCTCTGGTAGGATCATTTCTGGCAGGCAATTCTAAAGAGAAACTAAAAATCGCCATGACTCAGCCCAGCATCGCGCCTCACGGTGGAACGCTCATTAATCGTATTTGTACGCCAGAACAACGCACCGAATTTCTGGACAAGGGTGAGCACTTACCCAGGGTGCAGCTTGATGGGCGAGCTTTCTCGGATCTAGAGCTAATTGCGATCGGCGGATTTAGCCCGTTGACCGGGTTTATGGGACAGAAGGACTACGATCGCGTTGTCAACGAAATGCACCTAGAAAACGGATTGCCTTGGGCGATTCCTGTGACGCTGTCTGTCACGGAGGAAATTGCCGCTCCCCTCAAAGAAGGCAGTTTGGTTCGGCTGGATGACTTTAGCGGTCGATTTGTGGGCGTACTGGAGCTGACCGAAAAATACACCTACGATAAGGTACATGAAGCGCTGTTGGTGTATCGCACTAATGAGGAAAAGCACCCTGGCGTGAGGGTTGTTTATACTCAAGGCGCGATCAACTTGGCAGGCAATGTCTGGCTGCTGCAACGGGATACTGACGTGCGCTTTCCGCTCTACCAGATTGATCCGGCAGAATCGCGTCAGTTGTTTCGAGACAAAGGCTGGAAATCGATCGTGGGTTTTCAAACTCGAAACCCTATTCACCGCGCCCATGAATACATCATTAAATGTGCCCTCGAAACCGTGGATGGTTTATTTCTGCATCCGCTGGTGGGAGCCACCAAAGAAGATGATATTCCGGCAGATGTGCGAATGCGCTGCTATGAAATTATGCTGGAACACTACTTTCCCAAAGATCGGGTGATTCTCGCCATTAATCCTGCCGCCATGCGCTACGCGGGTCCTCGTGAAGCCATCTTCCACGCCCTCCTGCGCAAAAACTATGGCTGCACCCACTTCATTGTCGGGCGCGATCACGCAGGTGTGGGAGACTACTACGGCACCTACGATGCTCAATACATTTTCGATGAGTTTGCTCCGGGGGAACTCGGCATAATGCCGCTGAAGTTTGAACATGCTTTTTACTGTCTGCGCACGAACGGCATGGCAACCAGTAAAACCAGCCCTAGCACTAAGGACGAGCGGATTCACCTATCGGGCACGAAGGTCAGAGAGATGTTGCGTCGAGGTGAGCTGCCGCCCCCAGAGTTTTCCCGTCCTGAGGTCGCGGCTGAACTGACCCAAGCCATGCAGGAGAAAGAGTTGAGCTATGAAATTTAGAGCGTGAAATTTAGAGCGTGAAATTTAGAGCGTGAAATTTAGGACGCTGAGGATTGCTCCCGGTGTGGCTAATCCAATGGCGGCCAATCCAGTTGGGGCTGATCTGGTTGGGTCAGTTGAATCAGCGTTTCGAGCTGGAAGTGATGCACTAGATAGGCGATCGCCTCCTTTAACTCAGCCTGGGATTCTGGAATTTGCTCCAGCAGATGGGCGATCGCTTTGGAGTCGGCGCTACGAGCTGCGAAGTTGAGTTCGGTGATCCAGTGGCTAGACATAGCGCTGAGGTTGGGCAATAGGATATTAGACTTTGCTTGCGGGGCGGCAGGCTGATTGCTCATCAAATGGGTTGAGTCAGCAGACTGGGTGTCAGTGGATGCCAGATCTGCTCTCAGAACCTCTAGGTCTCCTGAAACTGCCAGCTTAAGGGGAATGGCAAACTGAAACACGCTGCCCTGCTGCCACTGGCTGCTGACCGTCAGATCACCGCCCATGATCTGGACGAACTGACGGCACATAGGCAACCCTAAACCTGTTCCCTGACGCGATCGCCGCCCTGATTCTGACTGTGTGAAGCATTCAAAAATCAGACACAGCTCATGAGCTGCAATGCCGATGCCAGTGTCTATAATCTCGAAGCAAATTTTTGAGCGATCGTCGTCCCACTTTACCGCAATCGTCACTTCTCCTTGGTCAGTAAACTTAATGGCGTTATCAATCAAATTAATTAGGACTTGCCGCAGCTTTTGGGCATCAGTGCGGATCATTTGCGGTAGATCGGCATCTTGACGACACACCAGCCCAATGCCCTTACTGCGCGCCCTCAAGCTAAACATCCCCTCAATATTGCCCAGCAATAGCTGTAAATCGCAGGACTGTTCTTCGAGATGAACATATCCCGATTCAATTTTGGCGATCGATAAAACTTCGTTAATTAAATTCAGAAGATGTGCGCCGTTGCGGTTGATGGTTTCAAGCTGCTGCTGCTGTTGGGAGGTGAGGCGATCGCACGCCATGAGCTGCGAAAAGCCCAGGATGGCATTCAGCGGTGTCCGCAGTTCATGGCTCATGTTTGCTAGAAAAACACTTTTTGCCTTATTTGCAGCTTCCGCTGCATCCTTGGCTTGTCGTAACGCTTCTTCAGTGTGTTTGAGGTTGGTGATGTCTGTTGAGGCGCCAATAATCCCCTGTACCTGTCCCTCTTGATCAATAAAGGGGCTAACAATGACTTGATACCAGCGCAATTCACCCTGAAGATTTCTAATTCCTTGAGTTGGGATAAATCGACTCTGGCGCGTTTCCATCACATCCTGATTAATGGCTAAAAACTCTTCCGCCTGCGCCGGAGGCAAGATAAATTCATCAGTCAACTTACCTAAAGCTTCTTCAACAGCGCAGCCATAGATCGCTGCGCCTGCCTGATTAATTGCAAGAATTCGCCCTTCTCGATCTTTCACAAAAATGCAGTTGGGAACTGCATCAATCACGGTATGGAGAAAAGTTCTTTGCGCCTCCAGATCGCTGGCAGCCTGCTTACGTTCAGCATCACTTCGCTTGGCTTCGCTAATGTCACGGACGTTTGCCAAAATGGTATCTTCTCCGCTCAGCATAATTCGCCGGAGCGCTACTTCGACATCAAATATCGAGTTGTCGTGAGGTCGTCTGGCTTTCCACTCAAAGCAAATGGTTTCTCCCGTCAAGACGTGACGCCAAGTTTCAGGTAAGGTTTCTAGAGAGTTGGTATCCGCAGAATAATCTTGCTGAATTGAGAGCTGCAACGCTTCTTCTCGCGAAACCTGAAACAGTTCTAACATGCGATCGTTGACATCTAAGATCGTGCCATCTGCTTGATGCAGAAAAATTGCGTCATGGGCATTGTTAAAGATGGTGCGCAAGTTTCGCTCTGAAACTTGTAGTGCTTCCTCAGCACGTTTGCGATCGGCTTCTTCTCGCTTGCGTTTGCTAACATCTTCTCCCTCCAGCAGCAGCATCGTCACGACACCTGCCTCATCCCAAATGGGGCGAAGCGAAAAGTCAAACGTGACTGTTTTTCCCAAACCTGCTTTTCCTAGACCTGCTTTGTCCAGACCTGTCTGACTCTGCCGTGAGATATCGACATCATAAATATCAATTTCATAGCGAACAAATTCTGCTTGAGCTGCCTTGGCAATGGCTTGTTCCAGAGGCTCCTGTACAACAGCATCAGACTCCCACCAGGGTGTCTTCCAGAGCAGCTTGCCCACAACCTGCGATCGCGTCAATTTGCCAAAGTTAAGCGCCGTTTGGTTGATCTCTAACAGCGTGCCATCTGGTTTCAACAGACCGACAAACCGCAAGGTTTGGTTGAAAATGGCGCGGAATTTTCCCTCACTTTCACGCAAGGCTCGCTCAACCTGCTTACGCTCGGTAATCTCTTGCTCAAGAACTGTATTGGTCTGCGCCAGTTCAGCAGTGCGCGCCGCCACTTGGGTTGCTAACGTCCAGTTATAGTTTGACAGAATCTTTTCGGATTGCCGTCGCCGGGTAATATCTTGAAAGACTGTAATGACGTAGAGCACTTTCCCGGCTTTGTCAAAAACGGGACTCGATCGCCCTTCCACTAAAATATTTTCTCCATCTTCACGGTGAATTTCCAGGTCATCTACTATGACAGCTTGTCCTTGCAGTGCAAGAACAGAAGGCAGCATCTCAGGAGGGTACAGGCGATCGGTTCCTGCAATATAGAGATTGTAGGCAGCAGATTGCTCTTCTAGAGGCATGATGGAGGTTGCTTTTTTGCCTAAGACTTGTATTGCCGTAGGGTTCATATAGACAACGGCACCTGTTGCATCGATCGTCCCTACGCCAATGGGCAAATTCTCGATTAAGCTGGCAAACTTTCGTTCGCTTTTCTCAAATCCGCTGAATAGAGTATTGAGCTGGATTGCCATGTTGTTGAACGATCGCGCCAGTTCTGCCACTTCGCGGGTGGAGTGGAACGTGACAATGCGATCGAAATTGCCTCTGGCAATCGCTTTTGCTATTTCATTGAGCTGCAATAGCGGTCGCGTGAGCCATCGCGCTGTGAGCAGACTGGTACCCAAGGTCAGCAACAGCGCCAAACTGCACATCGCCACGATTGTGCGCATGTTCGGGTTTGTTTGAGTTGTGAAGTCTGACCCTGGTACGATCGCCACAACCCACCAGTTCAACCCATGGGCATCCTGCCAGGGCGTAATTTGAACAAACTGACGCTGACCGTCTAGATCAAATTCAAATTGTTTGCGGGTTGCGAAATTTTGTAGCGCCAGTAAATGCCGAGCCGCTGACCGAATCAGCAGATCGTCGGAGTCAGACGCGAACAGGCGTTGCTGCTGACTTCGGCTGTAGATCTCGTGATCACCCGAACTTGCCACCAGCCGACCGTTAGATTCTAGGATAAAAACCCGCCCCGACTGACCGATTTGGATCTGCTCCAGAAAGGTGCTGAGGTCATCTAAACGCAAACCCACTGCTGCAACGCCCACGCGCTTGCCCGATAGGCGAAGGGGATGTAGCGCAGTTAGGGTCAGATCAGGAGTGCCTGCGCCCTCACCAATAGAACTCCAGATAGCTCTATCTTGGGCGATCGCCTGATGCCCAAGAGCATGGGAACTTTTCACACTGCCACCCGAATGAGGGGCGCTATCCGACACGCGATCAACCCTATATTCTGCTGGCTGCCCTGGCTGAGTGGGTCGCCGTACCACACCGACAAGTTGACCTGCTTCGCGGTCTAGATAAATAGAGTTGATGACGCTAAAAGCCTGAATGCGCTTGAGCAAATAGCCATCCAGAGCTTTTAAGTCTTGAGACTGGAGGTCAACAATACCCATCTCTACATCATCTGCTACCAGTCGAGCGATCGCGGGCGGGGCAGCAGTGTAAGCCTTCAGATGGTGCTCAACGCGATCGCCCACTTGCTCTAAGAGCTGATCTGCTAAACCCTGAACGGTTTGCTGCTGGTTGCGATGAGTCCAGTAGCCCGCCAGCCCCACAAAAATGACAATTGGCGCCATGCAGGAGCCAACCAGCACAAAGCGAAGAGACAGTTTCCCAGAAAGTTGGTCGATCAGTCTGCTGACCAAGCTGCCAGATTTAGAGCGCTGAGGGGCGGGTGAATTCATGGATCTATCCACGAATGAGCTATGGCAAAGCGATCGCGTCCTGCCTGTTTCGCACGATAGAGCGCTTGGTCAGCCGCTGCGATCAGATCGTCAGGCGATCGATCGAGCTGCGGAACAATAGTTGCAATGCCCATGCTGAGGGTCAGATAGGAACTCACGCTAGAGGTGGCATGAGGGATCTGAATCTGGAGCAACTGAGCCTGAATTCTTTGAGCTAACTCGATCGCGCCTTCGAGCGGAGTTTTGGGTAGGGTCAGGGCAAATTCTTCTCCTCCGTAGCGAGAGGCTAGATCGGCTGGGCGCTTGGCACAGGCTTCTAGAACGACACCTACCCGCTGCAAACAGTCGTCTCCAGTCGGGTGCCCATAGGTGTCGTTGTACTGTTTAAAGAAATCAATATCACACAAAATCAGCGCTAGGGGCTGCTGTTCGCGTGCCATTCTGCGCCATTCTTGCTCCAGATGCTCATTGAAACAGCGACGATTTGCTAACTGCGTTAGACCATCCAGATTCACCAATCGCTTCAGCTCCTGGTTAGCTTGTGCGAGCTGCTGCTGTAATTGGTGCAGGGTTAGATGGGTTTTTACCCTCGCCAAGACTTCAGCCGTATGGAAAGGCTTAGTAATGTAATCGACTCCCCCAACTTCAAAGGCTCTGATTTTGTCGGAAATATCATCCAGGGCGCTCAAAAAGATGACGGGGATATCGCAAGTTTTCAGATTAGATTTGAGCTGACAGCAAACCTCATAGCCATCTAGATCGGGCATACAAATATCTAGCAAAATCAGCTCTGGTGGCAATGTCTCAGCAGCCATAAGCGCCATCCGCCCGTTGATAACGGTACGCGCTTCATAGCCTTGCTGTACCAGAATGCCAGAGAGGAAACGCAGGTTATCGGGCGTGTCATCCACAATTAGGATATTGCCTTCGCAGGTCATTGGAGGGCACCGCCCATTAAGTACATTAAGTATCAGAGCGCTACAGTTAGGTATATCTAGTTTGCCCAATTATGAGCTAAAACTCAAAAATTTTTGGCAGTGGTATTTAGGTAAGGCTTTTTGTTGCGTGGGCAAAGCCCACGCAACAAAAAGCCTTACCCCTTAAGGACTACCAAATTCTTGATGCTCATCACCGGAGAGGAAACCAGATCTTTAGCACTGCTCAATAGGATCATAAGTTTTATTTTCATAAGGCTTGATTTTGTAGGATAGGTCATTTGATCACTCCCCAAAGTCATGTTGGCAAAATAGTATTGGTAAATAGTATTGGTAAATACGGTTTCACCTTAAAACATTCATCAGGATTAGCAGTCCTGCAAAAACAATCACGGTTTCCATGAGCTTGCTGAATAGCGCTACCGATGTGCGATCGAAGAAGACCTTAAGCACTTTGTAATCCTTTTGCTCATTACCTTGAGTGCAGCCATTCTTCTCAGAATTCTCACGGCGCTTCGTCAAGTTCCCTACACGCTGCCGTTGATGAGAGTGGGCTTAGTGGCATCAGTGAATTTTTGGTTGCTAGAGCTGTCACCCAGTAGGATTCTAAGGGTGTTGCCTCCGCTACTGTTGAGGCGGGCTGGAGCATGAGTCGCAGGAGGAGTTTTGAAAATCGCTGATCTCTGGAATGATCTTTTTTGGGAGAGGGGCGCTGCGCACGACTCTCCCAAAAAAGATCATTCCTCTGTTAAGCATTCTAGAGGGAAAAAGTCAATTAAAGTGATGACTAAGAGGGTAGTGCTCAAGATGTAATGAATACCAGAACCCTACTCTAATCGTCTTGAGAGAAATGGCGATCGAGAAAGCTGAGCGCATGGTTACGCAACTCATAGTATTGCGGCAGCTCACGAATTTCTTGAATATTGCGAGGGTGAGCAAACGGCACCTCTAGAATTTCGCCAATTCGGGCGGCTGGCCCGTTGGTCATCAGCACAATCTGGTCAGCCATGTATAGTGCCTCATCTACATCATGAGTCACCATCATCACCGCCTGTCGCTGGCTCTCCCAAATATCTAGCACCTGCCGCTGAAGCTTGCCCCGCGTCAGGGCATCCAAGGCCCCAAACGGTTCATCCATCAGCAGTAAAATCGGACGAATGGCGATCGCTCTAGCAATGCCCACCCGCTGCTTCATGCCGCCAGAAAGCTCGTCAGGATACTTGTTTGCGGCTGCCGTCAGGTTCACCATCGCCAGATGTTCGTTGACCAACTGCTTTTTTTCGGCAGGCGACAAATGTACCAATACTTCATCTACCGCCAAGCGGATATTCTCCCGCACCGTCAGCCAAGGCAGCAGCGAATATTGCTGGAACACCATCATGCGATCGGCTCCGGGCTTACGAATTTCTTTGCCCTGTAACCGCACCGATCCCGAAGAAGCTTTCTCCAGACCCGCCACAATTTTCAGCAGTGTCGATTTGCCGCAGCCAGAGTGACCGATGACTGCCACAAACTGATTTTCTCGAATGGTCAAATTAATTCCGTCCAGAATCGTAGATTTGCTCCCATCGCCTGCTTTGTAGGTTTTGGTCAAATTCTCGATTGCCAAAAACTCCTCAGAACCTGAGCGAGAGGGGCGATCGCCTGTCGCATAATGCAGATTAGATTTCACCGTGATTGCCTCCTGTAGAGAAATTGGCATTGCTTAATTTGAATGTGAAATTAGCACCGCCGAAAAATTAAGTCATGTAAATGGGAATGGATCGATTAGCGCGAATCTCGAAGCTGTTGAGGTAACGCACCGGATCGCTGGGATCGAAGGCTTTGCGATCGATAAACATCTCCGCAGGTTCTACTCTGTAATCACTGGCTGGACACTGAATCCCCATTTCATTGGCGATCTCGCGGTACAGATCGGTTCTCCAGGCGACTTTAGCCTTTTCCTCAGCATCCTTAGGAAACTCTGAAATCTGTCCCCAGCGGGCTGCCTGAGTCATGAGCCAAATCGCCTGAGACTGCCACAAAAAGGTGGAGTGGTTGCCGGAAACTGCGGCTAGGTCGGGTGGCAAATCGTAGAACATTGTGGTTTCAGCAGCTTCCACCATTCTTTTTTTGCCGTCAAACCCGCCGTAGTTGTAGTTGCCCACAATTCCTGGTGCCGTAAACTTGCTGACGCATTCGGGCAGCTTGCTGACATCACTCGGATTAATCACCGTTGGAGCCACGCACTGGCGCGGTTTTGCTCCAGTGAACGATCGCGCCGTAATCAATTTGGCAACTTCCTCTCGATTTTCTGGCTGGCTGCAATATTGACAGGCTTCAATCATGGTCTTGATCAGCGATCGATAGGTTTTGGGATTCTCATTAATAAACGACTCCTGTACGGCTAAAACGCGATCGGGATGTCCGCGCCAGATTTCTCGTCCTTGCGCGAAGGTGAACCCTACCCCCTCATTGCCCTGAATCGCGCGGGTGTTCCAGGGTTCAGCCACCATGTAGCCCTGCATATTGCCGATGCGCATATTGACGACCATCTGCGGCGGCGGCACGATAATGATGCGAAACTCGGTCAGTACATCCACCCCCACTGCAGCAGACAGGTAGCGGACAAAGTATTCATAGATCGAGGAGCTAAGCACTACCGCCCAGACCCGACGCTCTGGCGGCAGGCTTTCAAAATAGCGGCGGAAGTCTCGCCCAAAGCTATCCATGTCGCCATTGTACTCATGCAAGGGGCGCAATCCCGCCTCCCACATGGCTTTGCTCATGGTCATGGCGTTGCCGTGCCGATGGATGGTCATGCCTGCACAGAGGGGCGCATGGCGTGCGCCCTCTGCGCCAATGCGGGCGTTGGTTACGGCTCCCGATACGACTGGAGATGCATCCAGCCGACCAAAAATCACGCCATCTCGCGATGTTGCCCAGCTTGCCTCGCGGCTAAGGGTAACGTTGAGTCCATACTTGCGAAACAGACCTTTTTCGTAGGCGATCGCAAACGGCGCACAATCATTAACAGGCACAAAACCAATGTTTAGATTGGGCTTTTCCAGGCTTTTGGCATCGACCACGGGATCAATATCGGCTTGGGTGATGACTCCACCAGATGTCCCAGACGGCAGACTACAAGCTGCGAGGGCGCTGGTTGCAGCAAATCCGCCCAAGCCATAGAGAAGCGATCGTCGGCTCAGGTTATGCATAGAAACTCGACTTATTTAGTTCTTATGGGTTTACAGCGCTTTGCGCTTGGTTAAGTATGGGTTATTTTTGTAGAAGCCTCGCTCCGCGAGGCTTCTACAAAAATAACTGTGGTTTATGCAATTGAAAATTGCTGTAAAGTTTGGAGAATCGAGTGGCTACAGAATTATGTAGACGAGGGCGATCGATGCGTTACCAGAACCTGTAGCCGCCCCAGAAGATAGTCCAGCACCAGACCCGTACTGCCAATGACCAGAATTGCCAGAAAGACCGAGTTTAGGTTCAGGCGGCTCCACTCGTCCCAGACAAAGAAGCCAATCCCAATGCCGCCCGTCAGCATTTCTACGGCAACAATCACCAGCCATGCGATGCCCAAGCTAATCCGTAACCCCGTGAAAATATAGGGCAAGCTTGCTGGCAAAATAATTTTGGTAATCTGCCGCCAGCGCGACATTTCCAGTACCCGCGCCACATCTAGATAGTCTTGGGATACGCTGGACACTCCCAGAGCTGTGTTGATGATGGTGGGCCAGAGCGAGGTAATGAAGATGACAAAAATAGCTGAAGGATTCGCCAGATTAAAAATTGCTAGGGCGATCGGCAACCAGGCAACCGGAGAGACAGGTCGAAAAATCTGAATTAGCGGATTGATTGCCAGCAGAGCTTTGCGCGACATACCTATCAAAAAACCGACTGGAATTGCCACCAGAGATCCCAGCAAAAATCCTAGGAACACGCGCCGCAAGCTTGCCAGCAGCAGCCAGCCAATGCCCAAGTCTCCAGGGCCACGTCGATAGAAAGGATGGGTGATGTAGTCGAGGTTCGCTAGCAGCGCCTCCAGCGGCGTAGGCAACAGCTCAGACACAAACGCAGCGACAAACCACCATAGCAAAAGGACTCCCAAAATCCCCAAGAGCGGCAGTAAAACAACGTCCTGAAACAAAGTCGGGCGAATAGACTTACGCCATGCAGCCTGAGCCGCTATGGCGATCGCCATAGTATTAAATTGCAGCATTCAATTCCTCCTGAGTAGGCGAGGCAGGTACATAAACAGAGCTCCACAAAACCCTAGATGGGAGATGTGGCAGAAATCGCTCTTAACCAGACCCGAGGACACTGAAGGCAATCGAGCAACAAAAAGCTGATTCTTCAGTCTCCCCTCAATGCCGACGGAGTTAGCTGACGGGCTAGGGCTGAGAGGTGCCCTTCCTCCAGAAGGCATTTGCCTTTTGGAAAATTCGCCCCAAGATTTGGTTCCTCCGCTCTTTATTTCGTCATCATTGCTGACGAAACAACAGATTAGGCTGACTGACTATGGGTTCTAATCAGGCTATCACCCCTTCCTGAGAATCGTCAATCCTTTTCGATGCCAACAAATGCCTCAAAATAGCCCTCGAAAATCAGGGGATCGCGTCAGGAATAGCTGACCTTGAAACGGTAGTCATTACTCCGACTCACAGAACGCCTGAGTAGGGTTTGCATCACCGCTTCGCAAATCTGTTCACACAACAGCTCATCAAGCTTCTAGAGCTGTCGCTGCCACACAACCAGCTCTAGAAACCAGCCTATGACACAAAAGTTATAGGCGAGTTTTTATTTCGCAATTTCGCACAAGATTTATATCACCCAAAATATGCAAGATTCACCTTCCCGCGATCGCTTCCCGCAACTCTTTGCCGGATTAACTGCCCTATCCCTTGCTCTGGTCGTCAGCTCCTTTATGGCAGCCAACGCCATCCGTAATTTTAAACAATCTAACGATGCGCTAATGGTCACAGGATCTGCCAAACGCCCGATTCGATCGGATTATGTGGTTTGGCGAGCCTCTGTCTCTAGCCAACAGTCCACAGCTCAGGCAGCTTACCAAGAGCTAAAGCGTCAGACGGAGCGCGTGCAAAGTTACCTGAAAGCTCAGCAGGTGCCCGATGATGCAATCACGCTGAACGCGATCGAAACCTATGCGATTCCAGAGGTTGCTGCTAACGGACGGGAGACAGGACAAACGATCGCCTATCGCCTGAGTCAGCGGTTGGAAGTTCGCTCTAGTGAGGTCGATCGCATTACTCAGCTTTCTCAACAAGCAACTGACTTGATTAACGAGGGTATCTCCCTAACTTCCGAGCCGCCGCAATATCTGTACACGCAGTTGGGAAAAGTGCGGATCGAGATGGTGGCTGAAGCGACTAAGGATGCTAAGGCTAGAGCAGAAGCGATCGCTCAAAGCACGGGGAATCGGGTGGGAGCAGTGCGCAGTGCTGAAACGGGGGTGTTTCAAATCACGTCTCGTAACTCAACAGATGTCAGCGATTCGGGGATTTATGACACTTCATCGATCGACAAAGACATTACAGCAGTGGTATCAGTGAAGTTCGGAATGGAGTAATTATCTGTATCTTAGGGTGGAAATTAGAGCCATAACCTTCCAAAACTCTTGGGTCTTCAAGCAGCCAAACGAAGTCTCAAGGGTTCACTCTTTCGCATAATTGGCGATCGCTGGGTGGAGTAGAGAGTAAGGCAGTATGAGGAAGTATGAGGAAGTATGAGGAAGGCAGATCAATCGCCCCATAACAATCTAATTCATAATCTGGTAGCGGTATTTAGATAAGAATTTTTTGTTGCGTCGGCTTTGCCGACGCAACAAAAAATTCTTACCCCTTAGGACTATCCACAATCTGAGTAACGAGGAGAACTATCAAAGCGATGGTTCATTAAGCGGCTTAACTCGCTCAAAACTTCTGACTAAGCAGCAATTAAATCGCCGATCGAATTTAAAGCAAACTCTGTGAGTAGCGCGGAAGTGGCAGTGCAGAACAAATTCAGCCATTTGGCGGTTTCATAACTTGCGCAGCTCAGTATTAAAGTGAGCATATGAAATTCTAATTTTGTAATCCGTACTCGTAAACAGACACAAGTTAAGACAAACTAATTCAGGTGACGTCAGAAGGCAAGATAACACACATCAATGGCAATCTAGTTTAAGTTGCAGAACCTTAACCTGAGGAAGCTTTAGAACCAATCAGGATCATGACTTTTGCACAGCCAAGGTACATTCTAGAAGCTAAGTTTTTTTGAAGTTTCGTATTAGTTTCCAGTCATAGTTCTATGACACAAAGCTACAAAAAGCCTAGTTCCCTTGCACGGGAAATTTTATACATCGACTCCTTACACTAATTTATTCATCCTGTAATCTGCTGATTCTGTGCAGGAGATTCAGTAACTTTTCAGTTCTTCAGTTTTAATGACTTGCCGCTTGCTGCCATAGCTCGCGTCTGCGACAGGCACTACTTGAGCTAATCTAACTTTAAAATCTCATGATTCAACAATTACAGGTGGTTCAGCAATTGCAATCACAGCGGCGCAAACGAGGCGTTATCCTTAGCTCTAGAGGCTGGCAGCGGCTTCAGGCTGCTGAACAACGTCTGGCAGAGCAAAGCAATGCAGGCAAGCCCCACACGCTAGAGCAGTTGGGAGAACTAACTGACCTGAGTCCCAATACAATCACGAAGGTGCGGCGTAAGCGCCTTGCAGTCGATCGCCAGACGCTAGAGCTTTATTTTAATGCGCTTAACCTTAGCCTTAATCCGAATGATTACATCAGCCTTGATCCCGACACGATCGCCCAAAGTCTTCTCCGCAAGCCGCTGCAAGGACAGCTATCGCTAGACTCAAGCCTATATATCGATCGCCCTCCCGTTGAGCAATTAGTCTGTGAAGAAATCATGCAGCCCGGCGCTTTAATTCGAATTAGAGCGCCTCAACAGTTTGGCAAAACTTCGCTAATGACTCGAACCCTTGCCTGGGCACAAGACAAGCAGCTTTCTGGTACCGTCTTGAGCCTACATCTTGCTGATGCAGCCGTCTTGTCTAACCTCGATCGGTTTCTGCGCTGGTTCTGTGCAGTAATCACCCAAAGCCTTCAGCTTCCACATCAGGTTGATGATCATTGGGATACCATCTTCGGCAGCAGCTACAACTGCACGCGCTACTTTGAGAGCTGCTTACTCCCTGAGATGAATGCGCCGCTGGTGTTAGCCCTAGATGGAGTTGATATTCTATTTCACTATCCAGACATTGCTAGCGATTTCTTTGGAATGCTGCGCGCCTGGTATGAAAAAGCGCGTTATGGCAACAGCACCAGCAATGCTTGGCAGCAGTTGCGGCTAATGGTCGTTTACTCTACCGAAATTCATTCATTATCTGATCTCAATCAATCTCCTTTCAACGTAGGTTTGTCGGTTGAGTTATCGGCTTTTACCCGCGAGCAAGTGCTGGATTTAACACAGAGATATGGGCTAGAGCAGACCGAATGTGTCGAGCAGCTCATGGAGCTACTGGGAGGGAATCCTTACCTAACGCAGACAGCGCTCTATCACATGAGCACCCAGGAAATTTCTCTGGAGCAACTACAGCACCAAGGAATCGCATCAAACGGAATTTTTGGCGCTTATCTTCGGCAACAGTTTGCCCAACTCCAGCTTTACCCAGAGCTGCTGGCAGTGCTGAAGGTAATGACGCAGTCCTCGGAACCGATCGATCTTGATCCGTTGATTGCCTTCAGGTTACAGAGCATGGGGCTAATTCGAGTCTTTGATTTCCAGGGCACTATTAGCTGTACGCTCTATCGGCAGTATTTTGAGAGGGCGCTAAGAATGTCCGCCGTTGTTAACGCATGAAGCCTGAAACTGCATGAAGACTATGAAAGCGATCGCTTTCGCCTCTGATGCTAGTGAACAGGAGTAAGACAAGAAGCAGAATGATGACGAAGCGTTCAAAGCTACTAAAATTGCTGGAATTTTCATATGTGAAAATTCCAGCAATTTTAGTAAGCGAGTCTCTAGAGATGTTCCTGCAAGAATGTCAAAGAGCAGACGGCCTTGCTGTTTTTAGGCAAAATCTTCTTGCAAGGGGCGCGGAGTACCCCCCTGCAAAAAAAATCATCCCCAGATTCAGTACTGCCAAACAGACTATGTTCCTGACTTCTTGCGTCCTCTGCCGGACGTTGAAGTTGAGGTGGAAGGTTTTGCCGCACTGCGCCGCCGCCCTGTTGTTGGCTTCGTCTCAGCCTTGGGAGCCTCTTCCACGGGTGTCTCAACAACCTTGGCACCACGACGCTTACGCTGACCTGAGTCTGAATCTGCCGAAGAGTCTGCTGGAGCATCTGAACCCATCTCTGTCAGAGCAGCATTCTTGCGACGACGAGGAGTTTTGACGGCTGCATCCTTGCGCGCCTGAGCCGCTCTACCACGCCCCATAGAAACATAGCGCTTTAGGGTCGCGGGGCTGATCAAAATGTCTTTGTTCGCCAACAAACCCGCCACATCAATGTAGGTATAACCCTTAGACAACGCTTCTTTGATCTCCTCTTGAAGCTGGTCGATGGCATCTCGAAGAGACAAGTTTTCCTTGGGCTTTTCTGGCAGTTGACCCAATAGAGCGCCTGCTTGATCTACCGCCTGTTTTGAAACACTAATTGCTTTAGGTCGTCTGCCAGTTGCTACAGCCATGTTTATGTCACCAACGATATGTTCACATATCAATTCTACTCGCGAGTCCATAAAATGGATACAATTCAATCGCAATTTGAATCACGATCGCGCCTACCCGATATCTAAGCCTGTCCTTAAGCGATATCTAGCCAGACTGTGGCTCGGCAGAAGTTCAGTCCTAAGCTCGGTTTGATACCTATCTTGACCGATAGTCCTTGAGGGGTAAGGATTTTTTGTTGCGTGGGCTTTGCCCACGCAACAAAAAATCCTTACCTGAACACCCCTACCTCTTGACCTGTGTTGAGCGATCGCTTCCGCCAATCCCAGGGTTTTGTGAGGTCTGCTGCACGTTGGGCGGCTATTGAATGATTAAAGGTTTGGGCTTAGCCACTGGAGTCATCAAATGATCGCGAGGGGGTATTTGCCATTCAAAGATAGGGAAATCATGAGAAATGGGATCAATCACTCCTTCTAGTCCTGCTCTTTTATCTGGGTTGGTACACTGAATCCATTGAATTGACGCATAGAGCTGTTCCCAGCATCTAAATTCAACGGTTATCATCTCCGCTTCGGTAGAACTCCTTAAGTAAACGATCGCCCTTGCCGCTTTCATCTGCCCCTGCTCCCCTGCCAAATTCTGTAACTTGGATAAACACTAAACCTCTTGCAAATTGGATTGGACGGAAGCGTAGCCTCACCCAATTCAATCTAAAAATCCTAATCTGCAAAAGGTCTACTATAGACTAAGTAGGACTTACGCAAGCCCTCTAGCTGTAGTGCATTTTTGTTGTGTGTGGCGGGCGCAGCCCACCACACACAACAAAAATGCGTAAGTCCTAACTAAGTAAAGTCCCGGCATGATGCGAAGAGGCTATTCAGCAAAGAGACTCAGTCCATCGCAATTTAGGGTTTCGTAGCGCGCTCCGCGCGCCACGAAACCCTAAAAGCTAGATTTCAAAGGCGCGGAGCGCCTTTGAAATCCAGCTTTTAGGAAAATAGGAAGACTTTGCGATCTACTGAGACCGTACAGCAAAGAGACTATACAGCAGAGACAATATAGAGAGAGACCTACTATTATTCAGCCTACAATTATGAGCCTATTACTAGATGAAATACTTTCCAAAGAGATCGCTGAACGCATTAAGGGCAAGACAAAATCGCCTTTTGAAAACGCTTATCAAGCCGCAATTACCACCGAAGGCGTTGGCTATGTCCAGGGATTTCTGGTTAATGCTGGCAAACCCTCCAGTCCTTTAGAACATGCCTGGCTAGAAATGGGCGATCGCATCGTTGACCCCACGCTGCCCTATCTGGACGGCACGGCGGCAACTCTTCACTACTTTCCGGCTCAGCGGATCACGGTGAAACAGCTCAAAGCACGGGTTGAAGAAGCCCAGGAAGACTATCCTGAAGATGATCCGTTACCCATTTATGGAACAACGCCCTACGAATACTATGGTGATGTGATGCTGGGGGGCAAAGAATATGCAGAAGCGCATGAACAGGCTTCTAGGTTTTCTACTGCTTTAATCCATCAATATAGAGATTTTAACTAACGCGATGTGCGACTCTTTTTCTAAAGCTCTTGATCTAGGTGGGGCAGGCAAGATGCTTGCCCAGATTCGGACGGGCAAGATACCCATCTTGCAAGACTTTCACACTGAGTTGCATATCGCGTTAACTAGAAATATTTTATAGCTGTCACCAGTTTGCTTAGGACATTGATGTCCCCGTCCTAACCGCCTTGGCGGTTGCTGCAACCAGAGAGATTTTAATTAGAATGACTTCCCCTCCAATTCAGTGGTATCCCGGTCACATTGCCAAAGCGGAGCGATCGCTTGTCGAGCAGCTTAAGAAAGTTGATGTGGTTTTGGAAGTGCGCGATGCCCGAATTCCGCTGTCTTCGCGTCATCCCCAGGTGGCAACCTGGATTGGCAATAAAGAGCATGTGCTGGTGCTGAACCGAGTGGACATGATTCCGTTGCAAATCCAGCAAGCTTGGACAGAGTGGTTTCGATCGCAGGGAGTGCAGCCCTATTTCACCAACGCCAATCAGGGACAGGGCATCTCTGTGCTATTGCAGGCAACCAAGGATACGGGCGATCGCATGAATCGCAGAAGGCGCGAACGAGACATGCTGCCTCGCCCCGTGCGAGCGGTGGTGATTGGCTTCCCCAATGTGGGCAAATCCGCATTGATTAATCGGTTGCTCAAGCGCAAGGTGGTGAACAGCGCCCGTCGTCCCGGCATTACCCGGCAGCTGCGCTGGGTAAGAATCTCGGATCAGCTTGAGCTGCTGGATGCGCCGGGTGTATTGCCATCCCGAATGGAGGATCAGGAGGCGGCTTTGCAACTCGCCATTTGTGATGATATTGGCGAAGCGGCTTATGACAATCAGCGAGTGGCGGCGGCTTTCATCGATCGCCTCAAGCTGCTGCAAGCCCAAGCTCCAGAGGTGGCGTTTGAAGCGCCTTTGCGATCGCGCTACGGTCTTGATCCAGCAACCATTACTGGAGAAAGCTTTCTGGAAACTTTAGCAGAACAGCGCTATCAAGGAAACAAAGAGCGAACATCAGTCCAGATCCTCAATGATTTTCGCAAGGGACTTTTGGGGGCGATCGCGCTAGATCTACCGCCAGGGTAGATCTACTCCTGGCTAGATCTACTCCCAAATATCTACGCCTGACTAGATTTATGCTTGAATAAAGTACCCTACTGGGTACCCCCGCTTATCAACCTCGTTCACACATCAATCTTCGTTCGCCCATGAACGTTTACGATTAAGGAGTATTTTCATGCAGGCTTTCACTCTCGTCAAAAATCCTGTTTTTCAGTTGGGTTCTCAGGGCAATCTGGCTAGGGAACTTCAGTAGTTGCTGAACTTGATTCTACGCAAAGCTCGCAACCGACGGCAACTTTGGCGCAGCCACAAAAAAGTAGTCATTAATTTTCAAGTTCGCTCATCTACCTATCAGTTGTTAGCTGACGGTATCGTCGGGCATCTCACTTGGTCTGCTCTGTGTGATCGGGTTTTTCTTGTAGCGCAAGATATAAGCTATTGCCCGATCGCCATCCAGGCGCGTAGCACTTCGGCAACCGTCCAGGCTTGAGCAATGCAGCCACGGGGGGTAAACGGCGGATCGCCATCAAAAATTTCGCTGAGGCTGCCGATGCCGTGATTGCAAAGGTGATCTGCCATAGGCTCCAAAAACTGTCGTGCCTGAGCAGCGTCCTGGTAAACGCGGAAGTGGGCGATCGCATAAGATCCCAGCAGCCAGCCCCAAACCGTGCCCTGATGATAGGCTCCATCTCGCTGCCGCTGACCGCCGCCATAGTGCCCCTGATACTGCGGATGGTCGGGAGCCAAAGAGCGCAGACCGTAGGAAGTGAGGAGCGATCGCCCACAGACTTCCACTACGCCTTTTTGCTGAGCAGGGGTCAGGGGACTTTCGGGTAAAGACACGGCAAAAATTTGGTTTGGTCGCAGTGCCGCATCATCTCCTGTAGGGCTGTCCAGCACGTCGTAACAGTAGCCCAAATCGTCATTCCAGAAGCGCACGAAGCGAGCCAAAGTGCGATCGCCGATTGCGTCATATTCCTGGTAAGGCTTGCCCAACTGCCGCGCAAATTTTGCCATCGTTCGTAAGGCGTTATACCAGAGCGCATTCACCTCGATCGGCTTGCCCGTGCGCGGAGTCACAACCCAGTCGCCTACCTTGGCATCCATCCAGGTCAACTGGATACCTGCCTCACCTGCATAAAGCAGCCCATCTACGGGATCAAGGTGAATATTAAACCGAGTGCCGCGACAGTGCCAGTGAATAATTTCGGCAAGGACGGGGTACAGCTCTATCAGCAAATCATCATCTTGAGTCGCTTGATAATACTGCCGGGTTGCCTCGAAATACCAGAGTGTGGCATCCACCGTGTTATATTCTGGCACTTCTGCCGCATCAGGAAAGCGATTGGGCAGCATACCGTGATCAACGTATTGGGCAAAGGTGCGGAGAATCAGTCTTGCCACCTCCGATCGCCCCGTAGCCAGCGTCAGACCGGGCAGGCTGATCATGGTGTCTCGACCCCAATCGCTAAACCAGGGATAGCCTGCAATGATGGTTTTGCCGTTGAGCAGGGCGGCTTCCGGCTTAGCAACTTCTGGCTTAACAACTTCTGAGCCAGCAACTTCTGAGCCAGCAACTTCTGGCTCAGCAACGGGTACCGTCCGGTTGACGATGAACTGATCGGCAGCCAGCACCAATTGGTTCATCCAGGCGGGAATGTCTCGAATTGCCATCGGACGCTCGGTACGCCAGAGATTGAGCAATCGCTGTTCGTGGGTTTGGCGAAGTTTTAGGGCGATCGCTCCTTGCAAGTCGGGTGCTGCCTCCGTACTGGCAACCAGTGTCACCGTCTCACCCGGATACAGCGTCAGGTGAAAGGTTGCCGCATGCAGGTGGTCTTCTCGATCGTTTAAGCCCCGATATCGCTCCATTGCCAGGTCAAAGCCGTAGTACCAGTTGTGCAGCGTAATGACTTCGGCGCGATCGCTCAGCAAATACAGCGGCGCGGCTCCGGGAAAAGCCGTGACACAAACTCCTCGCTCTAGGCGATCGACTGCCATTTGCCAGCCCAGGCTGCGCACGTTGCCATGATGATCGCGGTAGTTGACGAACGCTTTGACTAGCAGCGCCACAGGCTGACTGGCACGTTGCAGCCTGTACTGAACGTAGGTTGTATTGGCTCCCTGCTGCATCCAGACTCGCTTTTCTAGAAGCCCATCGCCACAGGCAAATCGCCAGGTGGGTACTGTGCCCTTTAGGCTGAAATGCTCGATGTAGCGGTAGCCCTGAGGCTCGACGCTGCCATCTATCCAGCGATCGGTGTTCAAAGGATAGACCTGACTACCAGAATGCAAAACCTCCTCTAGCTTGGTGAGCATGAGCGATCGCCCTAGAGGCGGGTTCAAAGCCGCAATCAGCAAGCCGTGATAGCGCCGAGTTAGGTTTCCGGCAACCGTTCCAGAGGCATAGCCGCCAATGCCGTTAGTGACGAGCCATTCTCGCGCCGCCGCCGTCTGGAGATTGCCACAAATTTCGCGTCCAAATGCCAGGGTCATACCGCAGTGGGGGAGTGAGAGGGTGAGAGGGTGAAGAATGCTTGCTCAAAGCTCAGATTCACCCTTCCAAAGTATCGACTGTGAACCGTATGCTAATCATGAGACTATGATTAAGAATCCTGATATAACGTTTATCTAAGATGACGTTTAAAGTATGGCGGCTCAGCGTCTATCTGATGCATGGCTAGGGTCTGATGCATGGCTAGGGCTGATGGTGGGCAGCTCTCGGCTGCATTGGGTCTGGTTCGACGGGACTCGGCTGAAAAGCGCCTGGGATATGCCGCATCTAGACGGAGAGGCGATCGCTGCTCTAATTCACCATCAGCTCGATTTCAAAACGCTCGCTTTGCTGCCAGAAGCCTTACCACCAGAAGCCAACCTGCCGCCCCCCCACTTGCCACTATGGTTTGCCTCAGTGGTGCCGTCCCAAACCGAGCTTTGGCATACCTACCCCAATGCTCACAGGATTGAGCTGGGGCACATTCCGATCGCCGGACTTTACCCCACTTTAGGAGTCGATCGCGCTCTAGCTCTATGGGGCGCTACGCAGACTTTGGGTGCGCCGATGCTGGTGATTGATGCCGGGACAGCGCTGACCTTAACAGGGGCAGATGGCGCGGCGCGGCTAGTGGGTGGCGCCATCTTGCCGGGGCTTCAGCTTCAGATGCGATCGCTGCACGAACATACCGTTTTGCCGTCATTGCAAACGCAAGATCTGATTACCCTGCCGTCGCGTTGGGCAGTGGGCACTTCTGAAGCGATTCAAAGCGGCATTTTGTATACGCTGCTGGCAGGACTGCAAGACTTTATTGCCGACTGGCTCCGGCAGTTTCCAGGAAGCACGATCGCCATTACGGGCGGCGATCGGCTGCTGCTGTTCAACTTGCTGCAACAGCGTTTTCCTCACCTGGTGGCTGAGGTCAAACTTGAGGCTAATTTAATCTTTTGGGGCATTCAGGCCGTCAGAAAGCCCTACTAATAAGGGCGCAACATCCGCTCTCTAGGAGGGTTTTGCAGCCTGGGAAAGAGTGTAAGAATTAGAGGAGAACCGTTATGTAGCGCCACTTTGCTGAATTCAATCGATCGCCCCTTTTCTTCCGTTGAAGTCAAGCCCTCTTCTTCACTAGGGCATAAAACCAGCCTGTGGCTACCCGATCGCGTTCTCTTCACCCCTGCCGCGCTCGAAGAACCTTGGGGGCAAAAAATTCTGTCTCGCGTCCAGTCTTTAAACCTGCCCGTAGAAGAACTGCCACGCAATCGACTCACCGGACTGCGGGGAGAAACCGAGCGAGAAACCTATGGAATCGCCAAACGGACTCTAGCGATCGTCACCGCCCCGCCCAGCAGCTTCAAACTCAGCCCGATTCCTCCCTCTGCGGATTGGCAGTTTCACTTGGCTGAAGGATGCCCTGCCCACTGCCAATATTGCTACCTTGCGGGCAGTCTTCAAGGCCCCCCCGTGATTCGGGCGTTTGCCAACTTGCCCGAAATTTTGCAGAATTTGGCGGCTTACGAGGCTCCTAGCCCCACCAGCTTTGAGGTGAGCTGCTACACCGATCCGCTGGGCATTGAGCATTTGACGGGCAGTTTGGCAGAGTGCATTCGCTACTTTGGCACCCGCGAACAGGGGCGTTTGCGCTGGGTTTCTAAATTTGACGACGTAGAGGATCTGCTAGATTTGCCCCACAGCAATCACACGCGCTGTCGCATGAGCGTCAACGCTGCTCCGATTAGCGATCGCCTAGAGGGCGGCACGGCTGCGGTTGCAGATCGGCTTCAGGCATTGCGCAGGCTGGCGCTTCCCCGTGAGCAGGGCGGCGGCGGCTATCCGGTGGGTTTGGTGATTGCGCCAATTATGCCGATCGAGGATTGGCAAATGCATTACGGCTCTCTGTTCAGCCAGATCCGCGAGGCGATCGATTTTGAGTGCGATCTGACGTTTGAGCTGATTTCCCATCGCTTTACGCCCGGATCGAAGAACGTGCTGCAAGCCTGGTATCCCAACAGCAAGCTAGACATGGATGAGTCGAATCGCATCATTAAGCGCAATAAGTTTGGGGGCATGAAGTATGTTTATGATGGCGATACGATGAAGACGCTGCGGAAATTTTTTGAGCAGCAGATTCAAACGCACTTTCCCCAGGCTAAAGTTTTGTACTGGACTTAAGTTTTGTATTGGACTCAGTAACCATGCGAAAACTCTACTTTTTAGTTCCGGGTACAGGCGATCGATTTGCCTGTGGTGGGCTGTGGGCAGAGCTAAAGGTGCTGGCGCTGGCTCAGCAGATTTGCACCGCCGAGGTGGTAACCTATCGTCAGCGCGAAAAAGACACGCTGTTTCTGGATGACGTGCTGCAAGATGATTCATTGCGATCTCATTTGCAGGACGCTATTTTTGTCATGAGCTGGGGATTTGATATTCCGAAGTTAGCCGCTAGACTGCGATCGCAAAATCTTATCTATCACGCCCATAGCGCAGGTTATGGCTTTACTCTGCCTGCTCAAGTTCCTATCATGACCGTCAGCCGTAATACGCTGGGTTACTGGGGACAGAAAGCGCCGCACTCGCCGATTTACTATCTGCCAAACCAGATTTCTGATGAGTTTAGTAACCTCAACGGCGATCGCGATATTGATGTGTTGCTGCAAGCCCGCAAGTCGTCCGAATACCTATTACAAGAGCTAGTTCCGGCTTTGCGATCGCGCTGTCGGGTAGAAGTGGTACAGTCCTACGTTGAGGATTTGCCGGGGCTATTTAATCGCGCCAAGGTTTACCTTTACGATTCGGCAGAATATTGGGCGCAGCAGGGAGTCAGCGAAGGGTTTGGGCTTCAGCCGATGGAGGCGATCGCCTGTGGCTGTCAGGTGTTTTCCAGCGTCAACGGCGGACTGTCGGACTATCTTGATCCAGGTTTCAACGCCCAAAAGATTGCCTGTTACTCCAAAGAATATGATATTCAGCGCATTCTCAAGGCGTTAGAGAAACCGTCTCATGTGCCGCCAGAGAGTTTCTTTGAGGAATATCGGGGGGAGGCGATCGTGGAGAAACTAGGGGCGATTCTGAAGGACATGAATGACTTCTTTGATCACAAACAAAACCATCCCTCCAATATTGCGCCTTTAACCTCGGCTAGATTACTCCAGCTCAACACCCAAAGAATTCTGGGTAAGCTCAAGAAGAAACTAATGGGATAAGTATTATGAGTATCAAATACTATGTCCTAAGCATTAGACAGGATGTTCTGAGTCTCAAGTCTGATACTTTCTGTGTCAGGGCGAATTGCTGCTGCTGAATTGAGGTACGGAAGCCCCCCAAATCCCCCAATTCTGGGGGACTTCCGAACCCTTCAAAGTCCCCCAGATTTGGGGGATTTAGGGGGCTAGCAAACTGTCAACTGCGACAGATCCATCTTTCAATCTCCACGGGTAGATTCCCCGCCGCTTGCGGCGTAAGTCATTAGCAAGAAAAGTTGGCTGTTCATACTCCGTCCGCTTGCGGCGGAGTTCTTGATTTCTCAACTTCTCTCATCCCCAAAGCCCGATCGTTTCCCATTAAAGCCTGATACTCGGAGCATCAAGCGCGATCGCCCCTCAACTCAATTAGTATGAGAATTTCGATCGCTCTTTGCGTGCAAAGGCAGGGCTAGAGAAAAAAGTGCAAAAGGCAAAACAAGAGAGCAAAAGGCTACAGAGTCCTGGAGAGGACGCAGACAACTCGAAAACCGATATTGATGAGCCGGACATCGGGGTTGAAGTAGTTTCGATATGCAGAACGACAATCCCTCGGATTGTTGAACCAAGAGCCGCCGCGTATCAGTCGAAATTGATTGTTCTTTTCACTCAGCCACGCTTTACCATCAGTCGGTGCCCCTTGATAATTTTCATGCCAGTGATCGGCACACCATTCCCAAACATTGCCATGCATATCGTACAGCCCAAAAGCATTGGCGACTTTGAAGCTACCTACTGAAGTGGTTGCTTCACGGAAGACTCCTTTTGTTCCCTGACTATAATTACCCGCATCAGTTTTGCCCTGCGATTTCCAATCTCTACCGCGATAGTTTGCTAGATCTGTGGTAACCGTTTCGCCAAAATGAAATGGTGTTTTTGTTTCCGCGCGACAGGCATATTCCCACTCTGCTTCCGATGGCAAACGATATTGTCGTCCTGTTTTTTTGGAAAGGCGATCGCAAAACTCCACGGCGTCATCCCAGGAAATATTTTCTACAGGTCGATCGCTTCCTTTGAAGGTAGATGGATCAGGTTTGAGGTCAAGCTTGACTTTAGGCAAACCAGCAAACGCTTTCCACTGAGCTTGTGTCACCTGAAATTTACCCATCAAAAACGACTGAATGGCAACTGAGTGCTGTGGTCTCTCACGCCCAAGCCTTTCCAGCTCTGTTTCAGGCGATCCCATCTGGAATGTTCCATTAGGAATCATCATCATATCTAGCACTACTCCGCTACCCAAATCTTCCTTGAAAACCTGAGCTTGCTTTTGCTCTGGCTTATTTTGTTGCCCTATGGCATCCACCGTAACCATCGCAAACTCAAAAGGCTCTAATTTTAGATTCGTAGAAGCTGAAGAAGTAGAAGGCAATGGCTTCGCCGTTTGAGACTCTAAAGTAGGGCGAAATAATGCCTGACCTAGAAAGGCTGTTCCCAACCCTGCTCCGCTAAAGCTAGCAATTTGAAGCAATCGCCGTCTGCTTAAAGGTAAGCTCAGTCTTAGCGTAGAGACACGCGGCACAGAGAAAAGCCTTGAGATTAGAAGAAAGAATCGACCAGACGAAACCGATCGCGCACCCCCAAATGGTCGAGTCGGCGGAGTCGGCGGCGCTGGGTTGTGTCTGAGGCGATCGATTCTCCGAATGCCATCCAGCGCATCTTGATCGGCTGGAGAAACCATCAGCACTCGAATCCAAAAACCCTCAGCCAGCTCAAAATCTCCAGTCCCTTCAGCCCGAAAAGCATCCAGCTTCAAAGTTTCGGCATCTCGCAACGTGGCAAAGCGGGGCAGCAAAATTAGATGATACTTGCTGGCAGGTTCCACCACTGCATAGGGAACTTGCACAGGTTTGTCGAAATGCTGATTGATCTGGGGGAGGCGATCGCGCAACCGCTGATAAAGCCGCTCCACCGTGGCGCAGTTGCCCTCCCCCTGAATCCGCAGCGCCTCCAGCAACGTGTGGGTAAACGCCCCCTGCTGAAGCTGATCAATTTCATAGGACACCTGACGCGGACTGCATGAAAACAGCGTAATCACGCCCTGCTGAATTTCTGTGCCAAGGACTTCTGTGCCAATACCCAAGCCATCCCGTCTGCCCTCGCTACGGCAAGCATCTAGCAACATCACCACATTGTCAGCACCACAGCGCCGCAGACGTTCCGTAATGTAATACAGCGAAAGGGCAGAACGTTGAATATCCTGCAAATAAGCATCGATCGGCATCAAATAATCTCGCCCTTCATCGCGCACCCCATGCCCCGCAAAAAAGAACCAGAGATTATCCCCAGCTTTCAAAAAAGGCTGCTCAAACCGGACGTGCAAAAATCGGCTCAAGGTCGTGTAGGTGGGCGTAGAGTCAATATCCTCACCGTAGTCTTGAGCAATGGGAGGCGAATCATCCGAAAAATGATAAACCTGCTCAAACTGAACTTCGTTACGGAAATAATCCCGCATTGCTTCCGCATCGCGCTGGGCATAGCTCAGCCGTTGCAGATTGCGATAGCCGTTAATGCCGATCGTGATTGCCCAATTTTTACCCACCCGTCTTTACCCATCCGTCGGTGAAACGCGCTTAAACTTCAATTTAATGGCGCCCTTCTGTCCTGTCTTGGCGCTATTTCCCACAATACTAATCTGTCCTTCTCCATTCACCTCGATCGATAGCTCCACTTCATCCAGCACCATGCCCGGAGGATTCGCCAGACTCGCCTGAGCTGGATTAGCCTGATCCAGCTCAACCTGATCCGGATCAACCTGACTCTGATTAAACAGCTCCGTCACCACTTGCAGCAAACCCTTCATCTGCCGCTTCAAGACTTCCTTGGGCACCGCAACGGGCTTTCTCACCAGAGTCGTGACACGCTCCTTAACCCGTTGCCCAAAGCCCCCGCCCGTGTCCTCGCTGCCCCGTCCACCCCGCTGAACTTCCGTGGTTTCAGTCGTTTCTGTAACCTCCACTTCCGTCACAATCCAAACCGTAGATTCATCCACCATCACTCTGCCTCACGACCCTGGGAATCTCTTCTATTTTCTCTGAGAACAAGACTTTCGATTGGTAATTGGTAGGGATCTTTGGTAACTTAGCTTTCACCCGCTCTCTGATGTTTGTTCCCCGCGCCTCCCTTCTCCATGTACCTGAAAACCCTCCACCTCAGACACTTTCGCAACTACCGCGAGCAGCAGGTGGAGTTTGCTGCCCCTAAAACCATTTTGGTGGGGGAAAATGCTCAGGGAAAGTCGAATTTGCTAGAGGCAGTCGAGCTATTGGCAACCCTGCGATCGCATCGAGCCTTACGCGATCGGGAGCTAGTTCTGGACAGCACTCAAGCCGGACAAATTATGGCGGTGCTAGAGCGCGATTCTGGAACGATCGATCTGGCGATTACCCTACGCAGCAACAGTCGGCGCACGGTCAGCCTGAACGGGGAGGCGCTAAAACGGCAGCTCGATTTTCTGGGCATCATGAATGCCGTGCAGTTCTCCAGCCTGGATCTCGACCTGGTGCGGGGCAGCCCCAGCGAACGGCGCAACTGGCTGGATACTTTGCTCACTCAGCTAGAGCCTGTTTATGCCTATATTTTGCAGCAGTACAACATGGTCTTGCGGCAGCGAAACGCCTTGCTGAAGCAGCAGCGATCGCCGCGCGGAGCAGAAGCCAATCCCCCGGATTCGACTCAGCTTGCTCTCTGGGATGCGCAGCTGGCGGCGATCGGCTGTCGAGTCATTCGGCGACGAGCCAGAATTTTGGAGCGGCTGGCTCCCCTAGCGCAGCATTGGCATCAGGCAATTAGCGGCAGCAGAGAGCATCTAGAAGTTCGATATGTGCCCAACGTGCAGCTTGAGCAAGATGACCCAGTGCTATTGCAGCAGGCGTTTTTGGATAAATTGCAGATACGGGCGATCGCTGAGCAGCAGCAGGGCACAACGCTGGTCGGGCCCCATCGAGACGAGGTGGAGTTTACGATTAACAAGACCCCAGCGCGGCAGTATGGCTCTCAAGGACAGCAGCGAACGCTGGTGCTGGCGCTAAAGCTGGCTGAACTAAAATTGATTGAGGCGATTGTGGGAGAGCCGCCGCTGCTGCTGCTAGATGACGTGTTGGCAGAACTAGATTTAAATCGTCAAAACAAGCTGCTGGAAACGATTCAAGATCGGTTTCAAACGTTAATCACCACAACACATCTCGGCTCTTTCGATGCCCAGTGGCTCAAGTCCTCGCAAATTCTCACAGTTCAGTCGGGGCAGATCTTAGCCTGACGTAAGTACCTCCTGTCCTGGACTGCTTGCAGGTCAGAGTTCTTAGCTTCAGCACCGCCTTAGCTCGACTTTATCCGTTCTGAATTAGAACCATTTTTGACGGAGCCTGAATTGTAGGCAGACTCTCAATGTCTTTAAGTGTCAGGCATTTAACCGATATGGAAACCGCCAAGGCGGTTAGGGCGGGGACATCCGTAGTGCTTCATGCCCCGGATGACCTCTCATACCACTTTAAATTATCTGCCCTGTTTGGGTCTTAAATTGGTATCAGATCTGGAGGTCTATGCTTCAGAGGATTAATCTTAGATTCAGCAAAGTTCAGATTTGGATTGACGGGATTAGGGTAATCTCCGTAGTATTATGAATACTAGAGTTAATAAATGTAAACAATTAGGCATCAATCTTTATTTTTCTCGCAATTTTTGTTTTTCTATATTGCTAAGCCTCCCTTAATGTTTCTAATGTCGCAAGCTTCTCTAAGAAAAAATTTTGGATTCTGTGCTGCTTTTTGGCTGATATTGATGACCTGGGCGATCGCCCCTGCCTACGCGTACGACAACCCCGATCTGTTGCCGCAAACCCGCACTAACATTATCGACCTAGCAGATTCTTTATCCTCCTTGCAACAAGAAAAGCTAGACGCTGACTTAGACGAGTTTGAGGCAGAGACAGGCTGGAAGCTTAGGGTTTTGACGCAATTCGATCGCACTCCCGGTCGAGCCGTTAAAGATTTCTGGGGATTGGATGATCGGAGTGTGCTGCTGGTTGCAGACCCTAGGGGCGGTAATTTGCTCAGCTTCAGCGTTGGCGACGCCCTCTATGAGCTGCTGCCCCGCACCTTCTGGATTGAGCTACAAACTCGATACGGCAACCAGTTTTACGTCCGTGACAATGGCGAAGATGCCTCAATTATTGACACGCTTGGTTCGCTGAAAACCTGCCTACGTCGGGGCGGCTGCCTCGTTGTGCCAGGTCTACCTAGAGAGCAGTGGATTTTAACCTTGATCACTTCGGCGATCGGCGGCTTGGTGTTTGGGTTTGCAGCTCAGCCACGGGACGGCAAAGGCTTTTCGTGGCAGTGGGCGCTGATTTTTTCGCCGCTGTGGGGCATCCTGTTCATTGCTTTTGGCGTAGGACCTGTGGTTACTCGCACTTCGGACTGGTTGCCTCTGGCACGCAACTTTGCAGGCTTTGCGCTAGGGGCGATCGTTGCTTACCTATCGCCTATGCTGAGTTCTAAGCCAACCTCTGAAACTTAGGAATTCTAAATCTCAGGCGTTTTAAAATTTAGCCACCCTGAAACCAGCAATTCTTCTTTTGCCCCAAAGCCCGAAAAAGCCCGCCGCAGGCGGGCTTTTTCGGGCTTTGGGGGGAGTTCGCACTCTGCGGGCGCGAACTCCCCGATATAAAGATTCCGATACAAAAATAATGAGAACTACTGCCCTGAAACTAGATATTACTATCCGATGCTCTAGGAAAGCTATGATGTCCAGTAGCATTCAAGTACTTGGGGTATTCAGTTGGGGTGGTCATGGAGTGGCATGTAACAGACGCTCAGAGTTTGAGGATTATTGACAGCGAAATTGGCGACCACACCTTCTCACCCTCTGAATATGAGATTGTGCGTCGCGCTGTTTACGCAACGGCTGACTTTGAGTACAAATCCCTGATTTGTTTTTCAGACCAGGCTCTACAAGCAGGGGCAGCGGCATTAGCCGCTCGCAGCACGATCGTAGTCGATGTGCCGATGGTTCAGGTAGGCATTGCGCCGACGATTCAAAGCACGTTTGCTAACCCAGTCTATTGCAGCATGGAGGCGCTGACCCGCCCCCAGCGAGACAAAACCCGTGTAGCTTGGGGCATGGAGACGTTAGCTCGGCGCTATCCTGAGGGCATTTTTGTGGTCGGTCAGGCTCAGACAGCGCTGATAGCTCTAGTAGAGCTGATTGAAGCTGATGAAATTAAACCTGCTCTGGTGATTGGTACCCCTGCTGGCTTTGTAGGGGTCGATGTGGCGGTAGAGCGACTTAAAGACTCTCAAATTCCTCATATTCGGATTGAGGGACGCAAGGGCAGTGCCGTTGTAGCGGCGGCGATCGTCAATGGTTTAGCGGATCTGGCGTGGCAAGCCTATGGTCAAGAGGCAAGCGGTTTATAAGTCTTGTCGAAGCGACGAGCGCTTGACTAAACGCCCAACCTCAGCGTCCAACTCATTAACCGTCCTGTATCGGACGGCACGCGATCGCTCACCTGAAGCTGCCACTTACCCTTTGCAGACTGGTAAAGCAGCTTTCTAAGCAATGGCGTTGTCTCCAGAGAATAGGTTTTTGTGAGACTACCTACCCTTCCTAAACTGCGATTTTGCAGCAAGACCGTCTCGCCATTGGGCGCAGTTAGATAAATATGCAGATCGCTAGCAAAACTGTGTTCCAAACTCAGGCTAACCTCAATCTCTAGTACCGAGTCTGGCGCTGAGCGATCGCCTTCCACTGGAATAGTGCTAACCGCGCCCTGAGCCTGAGTTGCCTGAGCCTGAGTTGCCTGAGCCTGAGCGACCTGTGCATCTGGAATCTCGATCGGCTGTGAGTTCTGTAGCTCAATCCACTGAGCAACGAGCGATCGTCTCACCTGTTTCTGAGCCATCTGTAACGCACTGAGGGCATCCCACTCTCCACATTTGGACGAGCTAGACTGAGTGCCCAAAGCGGGAGCAGCAGCAGTTTCTTGCAAAATTTGCTTGACCTCCTCTGCCGTTAAATCGGGATTGACCGACAGCATGAGGGCGGCAACTTCGGCAACGATCGGCTTGATATCGGTAGCTATAGCCATTACGTCCGGATGAACCGCAAAGCCGTTAAGCCAACTTGCCTCAGATAGGGTGTCCTTGGCTGGAGTGCCAGTAGAGAAGACAATCACGCATCCTTTGCCTTGTCTCCCTTGGGTGGCAGCCCTGGCGATCGCTATCCGCTGACGCAAAGACAGCGGAAAGTAGTCTGCTGCCCTCCAATCGCAAGAGATGATATCTGCTCCCTGCTGTGCTGCCCACTCAAACATTTCTTCAACCGACTGATCGTCCAAAAATCCATCCATTTCGATCGGCATCAGCGCACACTTGGGCGCGATTTCTAGACGACTTTTTTTAGTGACAACTTTTTTCTTAGCAGCTGGCGTAAGCAATCGAGACAAATGCGGCAGAGACTGACGCAGCCGGAAAGGTGCAACAATCTTGCCACCGCCCAATTCAGCAGGATTACTGAACTCAGCAGGGCTAAGGGCGGTTGCCTCATCCATAATCGCGATCACAGTTGAGCGATCGCCCTGCGTGATCTGCCAGACTGCCTCTAGATCAATCGGCAAATTTTCTCTAGCGGATCGCTCGTCCAAATGACCGGAGCGCTGAAACGATCGCATGGCGGTCACAATATTCGGCTCAGCCAACCAAACTGCCAAACCTAATTCTGGATCTTGCAGGAGCCGTTCAGTCAGCTTCAGAGGATTTGCCTGAGCCTGGGGCATTACCTGAAATACAAAGCCTTTAACCACGCCTGGGACAAGCTTAAGCACCTGTAGCCCCATAGCGGCAGCAATCTTGCCCATGCGATCGGCGCTAACCTCTTCTGCAAACTGAAGAGTAATCTGATCGGTCAAGTAGAGCAGCGCATCTGAGCTTTTCTCCATTTGGTAAACATGGCTAGCAAAAGCGATCGCCGAATTCGATCGGGCAATCTGCATGGCGACTTCCAGGTGAGAGGCTTCCACCTGAAGTTCTGCCAACTGGACAAAAGGCATGAGCTTGAGGGATTTCACCGCGATCGAGTGTGTCGCCAGCTCTTGAGCCAGACAAGAGAGCAGCCCAACCGCAAAATTAGAAAGCTGAATTGTGAAGCGATCGCCTATTTTTTGCAGCGCTAAAGCTTCTCCGCCTCGCCAAAGTATTCGACCTTCTGGTGTTTTGCCCAGCGTTTTACCTTCTGTCATTCGATTCTGCACGTCCTGCACACTTTGCGCCTTATTTTCGCCTTATTGATTGAGCAGCTCCAGACTCTTTGAAACACGATCTTTCACAAAGATTTCACTTTAATCAAGAGTGCAATGGTAATATACCCCAAGGTTAGAATTGTTTGTTACACAACGTTTCAGAAGTCTTTCATGCTATTGTTCGGCATTAAACGTTCTTTGTCTTTTGTGGGCTTGTTGTCACTTTCAGCAGCCGCAACCCTGATTATGCTTCGCCCAGCGGCGGTTCAAGCACAAACTCCTCCTCCTCCTTCGGAACCAGCGCCCGACAACGCTGATTTGCGCCCTCTGTCTCAAGACGGCACTGTTCTTAGCGTTCAAGGTGGGCAACGCCTGATGCAGGAAGCGGGTACAGCAGCTTCAGCTCAAAACTATGATCTGGCAGTGCAGAAGCTCCAAGATGCTCGTCAGGTCTTTAACCAGCTCTCTAACTTCTATCAAGATCTGGGGGCTAGCTTCGCGGGTATCGATCTTCGGATTGCTGATGCTCAGCGTCAGCAGGCCATTGCCACAGCTCAGCTCCGGGACGAGGCAACCTATCAACTGGCACTGGTTCATAGGGCACAAAATAAGCCTGAACTATCGGTGCCGCTACTGATTCAAATTGTTCGGAGCCAAAATCCAACCCGCGATCTCGGCAAAAAAGCTTATCAGCAACTGTACGAACTGGGATTTGTAGATGCGCCCTACCCCAGAGATCAGGATGCTCCAGCGCCACGTTAGGCGATCGCCTGAACGCTTAACCCAATAACGGTCAACCGTTGAAACTGCTAAATTAGAGCTACGATCTGGCGCAACAGCAAATTTGAGGAGAACAGATGGTTAGCTCAGAGCAAGTCGAGACAATGATCAGGGAAGGGCTACCCGATGCTCAGGTTCAAGTTCAGGATCTGACGGGAACCATGGATCACTATAAGGTTGTGGTGGTTTCTTCTCAATTTGAGGGCAAGCGCTTGGTACAGCGGCATCAATTGGTTTATGGTGCCCTGCATCAGGCGCTTTCTTCAGATGCGATTCATGCGCTAACCATGGAGACCTATACTCCAAAAGACTGGGCAGAACTAGGTCAGGCTTAGCTAGAATCAGCGAAATCAATCTGAAATCTAAAGCCTAGAATTAAGGTAAAACTAGACAGCTATTGTGGTGACTCCTATGACTCCAGAAGTGCAGCAACGCATCGATGATTTGGTTCAGAAGAATAAAATCATGGTTTTTATGAAGGGCAACAAGCTAATGCCCCAGTGCGGTTTCTCCAACAACGTAGTACAGATTCTCAACGTGTTGGGCGTACCCTATGAAACGGCTGACGTGCTTGCAGATGCTGAAATTCGTCAAGGCATTAAGGAGTATTCCAACTGGCCGACGATTCCTCAAGTCTATGTCAACGGCGAGTTTTTGGGTGGGTCAGATATTCTGATTGAGCTTTATCAAAAAGGTGAGCTTCAGGAACTGGTTGAGGTCGCTCTTGCTTCATAGAACTATCTTCATAGAGCTATCTTCATAGAGCTATGGAGTTTCTCTATCTGCAAACCCCAACTTGAGCCTAAAAGTTTTACGCCTTAAAAAATTTCCCTCCATAGCAAGATCTTCTAATGCATGGAGGGAAATTTTTATTGGTGAAGCGTAAACTTTGCGAAGCGTAAACCTGCGGAAGCGTTAGCGGTAGTCAGGTTCGGGCTGAGGTAGAGGTACCTCAAAATTTGACTGATCGTAGAGGAAGCGGGTAACTTCTTCTTCTAGCCTATGGATCAAGTAAGGCTCGATCGCATTAGAATGCCGGAGTGCAGACATATAGCCATCAATGTAGTGCCGGAGTTCATCAAAACGATACCCGCGACTCCATTGCTCCACTAGAGCGTCCGTTACCCTTTGGTAATAACGGATAGTTTGGGCATCTTGCAACATAGATGATTTCCTAAGAATTCGCCTTTGAAGTTGCTACAGCATCCTGAACCAAAGATTGGGCAGTCAGTCACTATAGCTTGTCCTTCAATTATAACTTCAAATTATTAGGGGGTTTACTCATCCTTAAGGAGTCTCTTAATGTACGTTATCTTTTGGGCGTAATTCTGGATGCATTTCTGGGCATTTGTAGCGCGATCGTCCAATTTTGGTGTTGACGCAACAAGTGGGGTTCAAGTAACAGGAGTTACAAAAGCCTGACAAATGCTCTGTTAGGGTGTTGATATCAAAAACTGAACGCGAAGCCGTGATCTCTGTCTGCATCCAAATTGTTGAGGGTAATCCCCATTTGCGATCGCTGCTAGGTTGGCACCTACAGCAGGTTGGTCATTGGGTTCATCAGTCGGTCGATCTTCTGCAAGCGCGTGAGATTTTTCTGGCTCGGCAGCCCAGCCTAGTGATTTTAGACTCTGAGCTGCCGGAAGGCAACGGACTAGAGTTCTGCTACTGGCTGCAACAGCAGCGTCAGGTGATGATTTTGATGCTGTCGTCACGCAGCACTGAGTCGGACATTGTAGCCGGGTTGCGGGCGGGTGCGGATGATTATTTGACAAAGCCTTTTGGGATGCAGGAATTTCTGGCGAGGGTAGAAGCCCTAGCAAGACGCAATCGATCGATCGTCGCTCCAGCCTCGCTAGATTATGGTGACCTCAAGATTGACTTAGTTCAGCGCCGGGTGCGTCTGAAGGAAACCTACATTGACCTGACTCCGCAAGAATTTAGCTTGCTCTATGTGCTAGCCCAGTCGGGAGGTGTTCCTCTTAACCGCACGGAGCTTTTGCGTCGGGCTTGGCCCGATGCGATCGACAATCACCGCACGGTAGATACCCACGTTCTTTCGCTCCGAAAAAAAATTGAGGTCGATCCGCGTCAGCCCAGCCTGATTCAGACCGTACGCAATGTGGGCTATCGCTTCAATATTGAGGTCGTGAATGTGAAGCCATCTGCCACCGATTATGCTAACCAAAAGCTCAATATCAGGAAGCCGCTTCGCCCTTTCTCTCAGGTGGCAGAGAGTTAGCGATAGTTTTTCAAATGTGTTGTTGATTTTTTGAAAGGGGCGCGGAGCGCCCCTTTCAAAAAATCAACAACATGTCTAGAACATCACCAAAGTTAGCCATACCCAGTAGGTCGCAAATTAGGGTTTTGTGGCGCGCGAAGCGCGCCACAAAACCCCAGAAGCTGGATTTCAAAGGCGCTCTGCGCCTTTGAAATCCAGCTTCTGGGGAAAATAGGAAGACTTGCGATCTACTGATACCGCAAGTTATTTTGGGTTGCTGGATCGAAGACAACTAGATGATCAAGGTTTAAATAAAGCGGTAAACGATCGCCCACCTTTAGCCGCATCTCTGGTGCAACTTGAACGTTGACTTGAATAGCTTGGGATTCTGGCATAGCCAGACGAGTACGAACTAAGGTTTCTCGCCCCAGAGGCTCTATGACCGTAATTTCTGCGAGAAGAGACCAAGGGCGATCGCCAGCAATTTCGATATGCTCCGGACGAATCCCTAAATTCAAGCGCTGACCTGAAGTGAGGTGCGATCGCAGCCATTCAGGACAAGGAATCATAGATTCTGCCTGTTCTAGAAGATGACCCGTCAGACAAAAAGATAACCCGTTATAGGTAACTGGCAAAATATTCATGGGCGGATTTCCCAAAAATGTTGCCACCATTTGATTTGTCGGTTGGGCATACATAGTTTGCGGATCGGCAATCTGCTGAATTCTGCCCTGATTTAGCACCACGATGCGATCGGCAAGGGTCATTGCCTCAACCTGATCGTGGGTGACGTAAAGCGTGGTGATGCCAAACTGCTGATGAAGCTGCTTCAGCTCAGCGCGGGTGTCATCTCGCAGTTGGGCATCCAGGTTGGACAGAGGTTCATCCAGCAGAAAAACTTGGGGCTGTCGGGCGATCGCTCGTCCTAGCGCTACTCGCTGCTGTTGTCCGCCAGACAGCTGGCGAGGCTTGCGATCGAGCAGATGGGCAATGTTGAGAGATTGGGCAACCGTTTCTACGCGCGTCTGAATGACCTTGGGTTCAGCCTGACGCATCCTCAAGCCAAATGCCAAATTTTCGGCAACCGTCATGTGCGGATAGAGCGCATAGTTTTGGAAAACCATCGCCACGTCTCGCTGACGAGCTGGAACTTGGTTCACTCGACGATCGCCAATGTACAAATTCCCAGAAGTGGCGCTGTCTAGTCCAGCGATCGTCCTCAGGATAGTGGATTTGCCGCAGCCCGACGGCCCCACCAATACCCAAAACTCTCCGTCAGGTACTTCAAAGGTGATATGGGCGATCGCCGTTGTGGTGCCAAACCGCCGGGAAATATCTTCCAGATAGACTCTTGCCACGGCTGCTGTCTTAATTCATTAGTATCATCTTAAAGGCTGCTCTTGGAGACGAGCTAATATCAGGCTACTTTCTGTCAAGCTACATCTTTGCCAGTGATGCAACCTTGGAGAGTTTCCCTTTCTCCAACCCCTCCAGATCGCTGAGGTGCAGCCATCCCTCTTTGACTAATCCAGCAAAGACAAAGAGCAGACCCGAATATTCGTAGTCGTACTTTCCCTCTACTTCATGTCTTCTGGCACTCAAGAAGTCGTGTAGTCGCCAGAGATCGCCCAATTCCACTAGCGAACTTGCTTCTGCTCGAACTTGCTGAATCAAAGCCTCAATCTCTCGCATATAGGCTTGATCAAAGGCAGTCTTGGCTATATTTTTTTCTACTTCAGTCCACTCAGCTTCACTCACTTGCATGACTCAATCTAAGACTTGTATTAGTAATGAATTGGGTTAATATTATTGCGTTTTCTGAGGGGGCGATCGCCCTAGATTAAAAGAGCGCTCGCCCCGGTCGTGATTCGATTGCCCTAGGCTGCTTATAACAAACCTAGCCCTGGCGAACTCAGCTTTAGCGAACCAGATTCAAAAGCTCTTTAGGGGAAGCCAACAGGTCAATAGCGACGAAAAAGATTTTGCCTTCGGGGTTGATCAAAAACCGCCAAGCCATATTCATACCCACGGCTGCGCCAAACCAGGGGGTCTGAACCTTACCCGTGACCTTGACCTGCGTGTAGCCATCGTCGGCAGGTTCAGCCACACCGCGCTCAGGAATCAAGTTGAGATTCTGGCACTCTTCCCGGAAGAATCGCATGATTGCCTCTTTGCCGATGATCGGTCTTTTGAAGGGAGGCTGTAAAGCACCGTCTTCAACAAAAAGTTTAATCAACTCATCAAAGTCATTGGCATTCAGGTTGTTCATGTAGCTCAGCACCGTTGGGTTGTCGATGCCCTCAATGGTGACTTGAGTACGCTGAGACATCTCTTTGGGCACGACCACAGGTTCAGCGATTGTGGTGTAGCCGCCTAACTTAGCAGTATCAAACCCCATGTCCACCACAGAGTTCCGCAACACGGTAATTTGCTGACCTTGATCGAGTGTTTTAAGAGTTTCCAATACGGCGTTGGCGTTGGCTGAAAGCTTGTAGCCTGTGGGAATAGGCGCAACGATGCCTTGCTCCATCCATTCTCCTAGCTGATTCCAGAAACCTAGCTTGATGTTGGGCGACCAGGTAGCATAGGTGCGGCAAATGGGCGTATCTGCATGATTTGCTAGATCGCACATTACCTGAGTTTGCTCTTCGAAAGACATTTTCTTGACTTGATTCAGCGTTTCTTCAGCAAACTGCATATTGGCTGCGCCCGGAGCGGCAACCGTGATGGTTTTGCCCATTTCCAAGAAAGCGAACCATGTCCATGCCAGCTGATCTTCAGCACTGAGCTGATTGAAACGCGCAGTTAAAGCCGGAACAGCATCAGCAGACAGGGTGCTGGGGAAAATACCGCGTGCGGAATCGATCGTGATTGCCATATAAAAAGTTACCTCACTAAGTTTATAACTAGCTCAAGGCGAAGCAAGATAATCTGGGGATACAAAACTGCCCCGGTCACTAAATTATCACGAAGTGTTGCAAAGATTAGAAAATATTTATGTTCGTCTCAGAAACAGAGTTCTCTCGGCAGATGCTAAGCCTAAAGAATCTACCTCACGCTGAGAAAGATTAAACCTGAAATGCCTATTAGCTGGTCGTCTCAGCCCTCTCAAAATAATTTTCACTAAAGTTTCATTACCTAATCCCTCTCTTAAGAAACACTTTTAGAGGTGAGGGTCGAGGGACTGCGTCAAGAGAGACTAGACTGTTTTCTTGAGAGCTAGTTACAGAACAGATATTTTTTGAGAGCTGCACGAAGGGCAGCTCTCAAAAAATATCTGTTCTGTTTAGAATTTTAAGCGGTACAACCACTGCAATGGCTCGACTGCTGCCGACACTTCAGAGTTCGTGTTCGATCGCTTCATTGAGGAGCAAACGCCTCCTGACGGCGGATTCTCCATACGGGTTTCAAAATGGGGGCGGTGGGACTTGAACCCACACGACTTATAAGGTCAACGGATTTTAAGTCCGCAGCGTCTACCATTCCGCCACGCCCCCGTGACTAAGTTGAAACTGAGTTAAAACCTGCAAATCATTACAAACAGATAAAAACATTGCAGACATCACATTATATCTGCATATGTTCCCTTACAGCCTTAAAGCTTATACTGCATCACTCCTTCACTGAAGTATAAAGATTAGAGCCAGCGTCATGCCCACAAACCAGACTCTATCTTTAACTCGCCCCTTCGTTGACTCAATATGGCCGTAACAGACCATGCCCATAACAGACCGAATTGTGCGTAGCTTAGAATCTTACGCCCAACCCACCTTGAACTGAAGCAGCTGTGCCCCCACCATCTTTGTAAGCGTCAAAAGCAATGATGGCATTTCCAAACAGCACGAGGTTGCTGTAGGGAAAGTTGTAGTCAATGCCGGGTTGAACGACGAAGGCAGTTTGATTGCCCAGCGGTGAAGCGCTGTCGCTGTCCCCTCCTTGAAAGGCAACCCCTGCGCCAATGTAGGCATCGGTCTGCCAATTGAGCGGCACATCATAGGAAACAGTAGGAACGATCGCCGTTCTGTCGCTAATTAATGCCTGAGCGCGAATCGACAGCGGCACCTCTAGCAAACGATAGCGCACAGCCACGACACCACCCGCATTAGTACCTTCGTCGTTTGGGCCACTGGTCAAACCTGCGGAACCGCCTACGCCAATGTAGCTACCGTAGGCAGCTTGAGCAAAGGCTGAAGGTGCAGCCGCTAAACCACCCAAGAGAGAAAACCCACAAAGGGCGATCGCCCTTAAGCCCAAGCTCACAGACTTTTGATATCTGGGGCTATTCATTACAGAAACTCCTCAAAGATTACAGAATGAAACTCAATAATCTCCAAACGATAGCTTAATCGCCAGCAAAATTCCACTGACAACAGTAATCTGATGTTAATAATTCAGCGCTAATTGCGATGATGATTTTAGGAGTGCAATTAGATAACGCTGATAAACCTAGTGGCGATTGGGGCACTCTGAGATAAAAGGAAGTATGCCTTTAAGATAAAAGCTGCCTGATGACTATAGATTTCCACCTCTTTCACCTGCCTGTCATGCTGAAACTGTTTCGACTTGCTTTACTTTTGCCAAGCCTATTTTTGCCAAGCTTAATCTTGCCTTTGATCAGTAGCAGTATTGCACCAGCGATCGCCCAAGAGCGACAGGGTTGCTATATGGTCAATGCCACGGGTCGTTTAATTGATCTGTCAGAGATTTGCCCCTCAGCCGTTCAAGCTCAAGCAAGTCCGCCACAGCTCGGAACAGGAGATATTCAAGTCACGTTGCGGTGGGCAACAACAGATGATTTAGATGTGGCAGTTACCGATCCTAGCGGAGATACTGTCACCTTCGCTAATCCTAATATTGCTTCTAGAGGGCAGCTCGATTTAGATGCCAACGCCAACTGCGTTAATCCGATTCAGGCTCCGATCGAAAACATCTTTTGGCCTCCCTCTCTGGCTCCTCAGGGCGATTATTCAATTACGGTAAATCTTTATGCTCGCTGCCAAGGAGCAGCTCCTGTTTCTTTTACCATAACCCTACTGGTTCAAGGCACGACTCAGACCTTAAACGGCACGGTTGATGAGCAAAATCCTGTTGCAACCTTTCCCTTTTCTCTACCTCAACGACAGCCTTAGTAGTCATCTCAGGAGCCATATTGTTGATTTTCAAGGATGAACCCTTAAAAATTGAACTATCCTTAGAAGCAGGAACATCTTTTGCAGCAGCTGATAGCTTAATTGAGTGTTTGAGCAGTCTGTTTTTAGAGCGATTGGCAAATCTCAGCTACAAAGTTTTGCATCTTGATAAAGACCCATTGAAATCTAGTTGAAAATCAGTTTTTGGAGAAGGAGAATGCGCCAAGTTTCACGTCAAGTTTCATGGATTGCCCTGACCATGGGTTTGGCTTTGGTCGCCACAGGATGCGGTGGGGACGGCAGCACAACCGCCACAAGCCCTACCACTACTGCATCATCACCTGTTCCGGTGGCTTCTCCAACGATCGCCGCCTCTCCCTCTCCAGGACAGCCAGGTAATCCCGCCTTCACAAATCCCACGGTTAGCCCGCAGAATGTCGCACCTAGAGGCATTTTGCCACCCGATCTAATCAGCTCCACAGATCCCAATCAGCGAGTGCGGCAGGTGCAGAGCAGCCGCTCTGACCCCTTTGCCCTACTGCCAACTTCACCCACAGTAAGGCTCCCGCCGCCCCTACCTACGGTTGCTGTAGCGCCACCGAGTGGAGCAGCAGCTAATCCTTTCCCTACCGTAAGACAGACTAGCCCAAATCGCACTACTTCATCAGGTGGGTCAGGCGGGTCTTCGGCGGTTTCTAGGCAGAGCGGTGGCTCTAGCGGATCAGGCGCGTTAGCTCCTATTCCTACGTTGGTGCCTCGTGCGACTCCTATTTTGCCTCCTGCGCCACAGCCTGACCTTGCTAGAGCGGTCATGGTGACAGGCGTTGTACAAGTGGGCGAAACTTTGTATGCGATTGTCAATGCCCCCAACGAACCCAGCAGTCGCTATGTGCAGGCAGGTCAGCGCTTGTCTAATGGACAGATCCTGGTAAGACGAATCGATGCCAATGGAGCAGAGCCTCAGGTTGTGTTTGAGCAGTTTGGGATTGAGGTGGTCAGAGCCGTGGGCGAAGGTGGTGCCCCAACCAGCTCGACTCCAGCGGCTTCGGTGCCGACAGCTGCTACCCGTGGCTAGATCTCGCGCGATCGGCAGCAATAAAACTTAAAGCGCTAAATCAACCGATCGCCCCGCTAGGGTAGTACGCTGAGAAGCGATCATAGTTCTGATCACAGTTCTAAAGCATCCTATTGCAGCCTGCGTAGCGACTTTGGATGGCGAATCCAGAGCTTTGGATTGAGGCAACATATCAGTCTGAGAATCTAGATCTGAAATCTAAAATTGCTCAAGCCGGGTCGCAACAGGGCTGGATTTATAAAATCAGTATCCCTGAAGGAAAATACTCATGGTTCAACGCGGTTCTAAAGTCCGAATTCTCCGGAAGGAATCCTATTGGTTTCAAGACGTAGGAACAGTCGCCTCTGTTGATCAAAGCGGCATCAAATATCCCGTGATTGTGCGTTTTGATAAGGTGAACTACGCAGGTGTAAACGCCAACAACTTCTCTATGGCTGAAGTCGTAGAAGTCGCTCCTCCGACTAAGAAGTCTGCGGCTTCTACAGCAGCTCCAGGCGGCAAGCAAACCACTGTTCAGGAAAGCACTCGCCAGACGGGACAGGGTTCAGCTCAAAAAACTGCCGAGTCTCCCGGCGGAAGCCCCACCTCTCAAGGCGACCCCAACCAAGGAACCGAAGCTCGTTAGAATAGATGTCTTAAATAAGTAATTTATGCTTTGTGCTGGGTGAACGCTCATCACAAAACATAAATTGCAAGTTTAGAACATTATTTCTAAAATTGTGCCGGAATTACCTGAGGTTGAGACTGTTTGTCGTGGCTTAAATCAGGTCACGCTTCATCAAGTCATTTGGGGTGGGCAGGTGCTACTCGATCGCACCATTGCCTACCCCTTTTGCACGGCTGACTTCTTGACAGAGCTAAAGGAATGCGCGATCGCGCAATGGCATCGGCGCGGCAAATATTTGTTAGCAGAGCTAGTCAAGCCCGATCAAAAGCAGGCAGGATGGCTAGGCGTGCATCTGCGGATGACGGGTCAGCTTTTGTGGCAGGGTCAAGAGGAGCCGCTGCAAAAACACTGTCGAGTGCGGCTGTTTTTCCCAAAGGGGCGCGAGCTAAGGTTTGTTGATCAGCGCACGTTTGGGCAGATGTGGTTTGTGCCGTTCGATCGCTTGCCTCAAGAAATTATGTCTGGATTGGCGCGGCTGGGAGTTGAGCCGTTTTCGCCAGAATTTTCGGTGGCGTATCTGGCGGAGTGGCTAAAGAAGCGCCAGCGCCCGATCAAAAATGCCCTGCTGGATCAAACCTTGGTCGCAGGTATTGGCAATATCTATGCCGATGAAGCGCTGTTTCTCAGCCAAATTCGCCCTCAGACCCTATGTTCTACCTTAAGTCTTGAGCAGGTTCAGCGCCTTCATACCGCCATTTTGCGTGTGCTGCAAGAGTCGATCGATGCCAGAGGCACCACCTTCAGCGATTTCCGGGATGTGTCGGGCGTCAACGGCAACTATGGCGGCATCGCCTGGGTGTATAGTCGCGAAGGGCAGGCTTGCCGTACCTGTGGAGAGCAGATTCAGCGGCTAAAGATGGCAGGACGATCGGCGCATTTTTGCCCAACTTGCCAGGTATAGTGCTTCACGGCAATAGCCTTTTGCAATCCAAAATCTAGAATAATGCGGGTTATTGCTGCGTTACCTGCTGCACGATTTCTAAAAAGCGCTGCACCGTTGCAGAAGCGTCCTTACGCCAGGTGACAGCGATCGCCGCCCTTGGAGTTACTTCTACTAAGGGTCGATAGACCACTCCCGTGCGCTGTAAGTTTTGTAAAGAGATGGGGACGATCGCCACACCCATTTCAGCAGCCACCAGGCTAATAATGGTCTGCATCTGGATGGCTTCTTGCACGACATTGGGGCTGAATCCGCCCTGCTGACACAGACTGATAATCTGGTCATAGAGTCCCGGAGCCAGCAAGCGAGGGAAGAGAATAAACGGCTCGCCCGCCAGGGTACACAAAGCCACCTGAGATTGTAGAGCCAGGGTATGGGCTTGGGGCAGGGCAACCACCAGCGGCTCCTGAAAAATCGTGGTGCAGCCAAATTCTTCCGCTTCGATCGGCGGACGGACAAAGCCTACGTCAATGCGCCCTTCTCGCAGCCATCGGATTTGCTGATCGGTCGTCAACTCATGTAGCTCTAAGCTGACCTGCGGCAGGGTAGAGCGAAACGATCGCAAGATCTGAGGCAAAACGCTGTAGGCGGCAGAGCTGACAAAGGCGATCGCCAACTGCCCCAATTCACCCCGGCTGACCTGCTGCCCTGTGCGAACGGCTTGCTCTAGCTGCCAAAAAATCTTTCGGCATTCTCCCCAAAAAATTTGCCCTGCTTCCGTAAGCACCACGCTGCGTTTGGTGCGGTAAAAAAGCTGAAATCCTAGCTCAGCCTCTAACTGGCGAATCTGCTGACTCAGCGGTGGTTGTGCCATGTGCAGTCGCTCGGCAGCGCGACCAAAGTGCAGCTCCTCAGCCACCATCATGAAATAGCGCAAGTGTCGAAGTTCAATCATTCGCACCCCTGCGGTATTAGTATGGGCAAGGATAGAGTCTTCTTATCGCCACTGAATTTATGGTAGTCCTTAAGGGGTAGGGATTTTTTGTTGCGTGGGCTTTGCCCACGCAACAAAAAATCCCTACCCAAATACCAATACCGAATTTATTATGCGATCGTTCTGGTCTGATCCCTACCTCTGGGTACATTTGGCGGGGGCTGCTGCCGTACCGCTCCTTCTAGAGTTTTGCTTGCTAGGTTTGGGCGTGGGGAGTCCGCTACTCCCCGTAGGTCTTGAATTTGCGTTGGTAGGAACGATCGGTGTAGCTCCAGTTCTTTGGATGCAGTGGCAAAAACCCTTCTCCATTTTTAGCTTAGTCGCCCTAGCGCTGAAGCCAGACCGACTAACGATCGATCAGCGACGAATCTTGAAGCTATTCAAAGCGCCTCTAGAGAGAGTCGTGGCGGTGCTAACGGCGATCGCCCTGCTTGCCGTGCTGTGGCAGCTTTACCAAATTGCGCCGATTGCCTCAGAAGTAACGCCGTTTGGGCAGTTTGGACGGTTGGGCGGAGTGTTGGTGGCAGCGATCGCGTTTCTGGGCTGCAACCTGTTTTTGCAGATTCCGGTTAGCGTTTTGCGGGTGCTGTTCACGTCCGAAAAGCAATTTTTTGCTACCGAGCCTTATTCTGTTGAGAAAATAGCGCAGGACTTCACGCTGTTGGGTTTGCAAATTCAGCAAATTTTGCCCAGTATTCAGGCTCAAGCTGAAATTAAGGCTGAAGCCAAGCCAGAAGTTACGCCAGAAGAAGCTACGCCAGAAACCAAGCCAGAAACCAAGCCAAAAGAAGTTACGCCAGAAATCGAAGCGGCTGCACTGTTGGAAGAATTGGCGATCGCTGAGGCAACTCCAACTATGACTTCAGTTGAGCCTGCGGTGGATTTGGAAGACTCTCTAGAAGACCCGTTAGATGAATTTGGAGATGCCCAAGACTTCTCTGAACCTCTCGCCGAGACTATCCCTGAAATTATTCCAGAGATTATCCCTGAAATCACTTCTGAAATCATTCCTGAAGCAATCTCTGAACCTGTTTCTGAGACCATTCACATTATTGAACTTGAGCTAATCGATGACTCAGAAGCGCCCTACGTGGAAGTGATGGCGGCTGAAGAAGAAATAATTGTTGTAGAAGAGCCGATCGAGGAAAAAACGATCGAGATCGAAATTCAATATATCCCTGATGAAATAACGATCGACTCGGCTGAAGGTGCGATCGAAGAATCGAACTGGGAAGAGGATGATTGGGAAGAGTAAAGCCAATTATTCGGTGCCTGTATTCTGAGCGCGCCTGGCAGACAAACTGCAAGACACCCGCCTATCTGGGTGGCGGTTCAACAAAAGGTGGTTGGTGCATAGGGTTTCCCGCTGACTCAATTGCCATCGACCTCACCCATTCCGCTTTGCTGGTTTAGCCTTCCAGCAGAGAAAATTAAAAGCAAACTAAAAAAGATTTGCACACCGCGTTAAGTGGTTTTTCATCCCCTATTAGAGAGGGAACACTCTATGTGATAATCCGTAATAGAGTTTCTAATATTTGAGCTTTTAAGAGATTCCTTATGGATGGGAGCCGCCAGTGAGTACGGAAGCGATCGATCCCAAAACCCTTGATAGCTATGAGTGTGGAGCCTGTGGTTACGTTTACGAACCGAATCGGGGAGACAACACTCAGGATGTTGCAGCAGGTACAGCTTTTGAAGACTTGTCTGAAAATTGGCGATGTCCTGTCTGCAATGCGCGGAAGCCTCGGTTTAGCAATATCGGTTCTATCAACAGTCCTTCAGGATTTAAGGAAAATCTGAAGTACGGTTTTGGAGTCAACACCCTAACCCCAGGTCAGAAGAATCTGCTGATTTTTGGAGCTTTGGGGCTAGGTGTCTTGTTTTTTCTGAGCCTTTACGGGCTGCATTAGGTTTCATTTAGAGTTGCTGTCTTTGTTAAACGCGGGTTTATCAGAAACAGCCTCCATCAAATATTTTGCTCATCAAAGTTTTAGCTAAGTCACCGATCAAAATCCCATGCACCCGATTCTGAAGCCGCTCCGGCAAATTGTTCTTGTTTTAGCGGCAGTCCTGCTGTGTAGCAGCTGCGCCAGAGGCTATCTGCCCTCCGTCAGTGACAACCCCTGGGAGCTTGTGCCTGTTCCGACAGAAGAAACTCTGTCTGATGTGGCATTTATGGACACTCAGCGTGGCTGGATTGTCGGCAAAAACTCGACGCTCCTGGCAACTCAGGACGGGGGTAAAACCTGGGAAGAGCGCAAGCTGGATTTGGGAGACAGTCGCTATACTTTCAACTCCGTCAGCTTTTCGGGTAACGAGGGCTGGGTCGTGGGTCGCCCTAGCATTCTGCTGCATACGACAGATGCGGGTAAATCCTGGTCGCGAATTCCGTTAAGCGAAAAGCTGCCGGGTTCGCCCTATCTGGTGACGGCTTTGGGGAGAAAGTCTGCTGAGATGACAACTGACGTGGGCGCAATTTACCGCACCCAGGACGACGGCAAAACCTGGCAGGCTTTGGTGCAGGAGGCAGTGGGCGTGTCGAGGGACATTGAGCGATCGCCCGACGGCAAGTATGTCGCAGTCTCGGCGCGAGGCAGCTTCTATTCCACTTGGGAACCAGGTCAGACGGCATGGCAGCCCTATAATCGCAATAACTCTCGACGCTTACAGAGCATGGGGTTCAGCAAAGATGGCGATCTTTGGCTACTGGCACGAGGCGGGGTTCTTCAGTTTGGTGCTTTCAAGGACGACGCAGCTCCCCCAGATGCCGAAGCTGAAGTCAAAGAGGTTGAAGATAAGGCTTCTGGTAAGTGGGGAGAAGCGATTACGCCAGAGTTTGCCACAAGCTGGGGGCTGCTAGATTTGGCTTTCCGTACGCCTGAAGAAATTTGGGTGTCTGGCGGCAGCGGCAATCTGCTAGCTAGCTTTGATGGCGGACAAACCTGGCAAAAAGATAGAGCGATCGAAAACGTTCCCTCCAATCTTTACAGGATTGTTTTTGTCACTCCCGAACAGGGATTTGTCTTAGGTCAGAGAGGCACATTATTGAAATATAATGCTGCCTGAGTTGTAGTCAGAAAGCGGCAGAAATGAATGGCAAAATTGCAGCATCTTAGCCCATAGAATTCAAAAAATTCGATTGAAGAAAATAGACCTCTTGCAAATTAGGTTTAGTGGGGGCGCAGACCCCACTAAACCTAATCCTAAAGCTTTAATCTGCAAGAGATCTAATAGAAAAATTGATCATGGCTTGTGATGCCTGACTCATTCTCATATGATGTAAGGTAAAGGCTAAAGTTGTCGTTTCTGAGAGGGGATTAAATGGCTGGTACCACTGGAGAACGTCCGTTTACAGATATTGTTACAAGCATTCGCTATTGGGTGATTCATAGCATCACCATCCCGGCTTTGTTTGTTGCAGGTTGGCTGTTTGTCAGCACGGGTTTGGCTTATGACATCTTTGGTACACCTCGTCCTAACGAGTACTTTACCCAAGAGCGTCAAGAAGTGCCGATCGTCATGGATCGTGACTCTGCTAAACAGCAAATCGACGACTTCATCGGCAAGTAAAATTGACAAGTGAATTGACAAGTAAATTGGCACGCAAGTTGAGCGCAAAGCTATGACTAATTCCACAAATCAGCCCGTTTCCTATCCCATTTTTACTGTTCGTTGGGCGGCAGTTCACACCTTGGCGGTTCCCACCGTGTTTTTCTTGGGGGCGATCGCATCTATGCAATTTATTCATCGCTAGGAGAATCCTGTGGCACCTTTAGATCGGAGTCCTAACCCTAACAATCAGCCCGTAGAGTTAAACCGTACTTCTCTCTACCTTGGCTTGTTGCTTATTTTCGTTCTGGGTATTTTGTTTTCAAGCTATTTCTTCAACTAGAAATTTGGGTCAGGTTTACCGCCTGACTCAATTTGAATTCATTTGAGTTAGGTATTAGGAGATTAAAAAAAATGTTTCAATCTGGCAGAATTCCACTTTGGATGGTTGGTACTGTCGCAGGTATCGGCGTACTGGTGGTTGTGGGTCTATTTTTCTACGGTGCTTACGCGGGTATTGGCTCTTCGGTTTAGGCTGGCGATCGATTGAGAATAAGTTTCTGAAAAAGCCGTTTATTTCTAGCTCTCTGTTTAGCAAAAAAGCCGCGCTGTACACAGCGCGGCTTTTTTATAGGACTTTCATGGAACTTTCGTAAGCGCCTATCTAGAATCTGTTAGCTAATGCCGCTTAGCTAATATTGCCAAAGGTTTGTAGCACCCCTGATTTAACCACCTCGTACACCAAGTAAGCGAACCCAGCGCCGCCAATGCCGCCTACCAGGAAACTGCCCGCAAACTCGCTCCAACCTTCTGAAGTCTCCAAACCTACGGGCGGTTTGGGAGTCGTCACGGTTTTAATGGGTTTGTTGGGTTGTGATCCGGCATAGAGTGACAGGCAAACTGTCAAAATCACGACCAGAATGACGGCTTCAATCAGACCGACAATGTCGCCAACGCCCGTGTCTCGAAACTGGCTGGTGAAGGCAAAAGGCCCAAACAGCAGGTAGCCATGAGCCATACCAATTTCTAGACCTCGGCGTTGAGGAGACAAACCAGCTCGATAGGCGGGCAGGTTGTTGATCAACGCTTTTGTGAAGTCTGAGGAATTAATCGGGGTGGCAAGGTTGCCAATTTGCGGATCTCCAGCGGCTTTAATCACATCTGACATGTTGTTTTATCTCCAAAGTTGTTTTCACCTGTTGCCACCCAATTAGAAGGCTTTGAGGATGAAATGTACCAACACAAGCGATCGCACCTTATAAAGATGCGCAATCTCAAACAGCTCGATCTCAAACAGCTTAATCTCAAGAATAAGAGCTTTGCGAAAGAGTTAAGTCTTGTCTCAAACTCTCCAGACAGCCTTTAGAAGCGATACTGAAATGGCTTAAAGCCCCGCAGCGTCATCACGCTCGATGTAAATGAACAAAAACGCCATTGCCACGGCAGGAAAAACCCATCCGACAATAGGAACAAGAATTGACGGCAAAAATGAAGCTGCCATATTTTGGCTCTCCCTCGCTAAATTAACGAACCTTCAGAGCCAAATTTACTGTGAATTGGGGACTGATTTCTAACTGCTAAGAAATTTTAACAACTGTGTGGCTAGGATCTGCCGATGGCATTGCTCAATCGGGGCACAATTTTTTGTTGGAGAGGGGCGCGGAGCGCCCTTCTCCAACAAAAAAATCCCAGAGATCAGCAACACCCTGCCGACTACAACACCCCTTTAGAGCTAGGAATCAGGTGTGCCCGACGGGGATCAATCTCGATCGCCATCCGAAGCGCACGCGCAAATGCCTTAAAGGTAGCCTCAATAATGTGGTGAGAGTTGATGCCGTCCAGTTGGCGAATGTGCAGCGTCATTTGCGAATGGTTGACCACTGCGACAAAGAACTCGCGCACGAGCTGAGTATCGTAGGTGCCGACCCGCTCCGTCGGAATTTGCAGCCCGTAACTGAGGTGCGGACGACCCGAAAAATCTAGCGTCACCTGCACCAGAGCCTCATCTAGCGGTGCAAAGAAGTGTCCAAAGCGGACGATGCCCTTGCGATCGCCCAGTGCCTTCGACAACGCCTGCCCTAGGGTAATGCCCACATCTTCGTTGGTGTGGTGGTCGTCAATTTCAATATCTCCCGTGGCGTGAACATCCAGATCAACTAGCCCATGAGAAGAAATCTGGTGCAGCATGTGATCGAGAAATGGAATGCCTGTTTGGGTGCTGCATTGTCCCTGCCCATCTAAATTAAGGCTAACCTGCACGTCTGTTTCTCCAGTCGCGCGGTGAACTGAGGCGATCCGCGCCGGAAATTCTAGATTAAGCGGTGAAAATCCGGTGGCTAAATCACGAGTTTGCATGAAGGTATGCGCAAAGACAGCAAAACCATTATCGCTCATCTGCTCTATGGTCGTTTCAAAAAATAGACAGTTCCAGTAGATTGCAAAGTCTTCCAGCTTTTAAGGTTTTGTGGCGCGCGGAGCGCGCCACAAAACCCTAATTTGCGATCTTGCGATCTGCTGAGTCCGGCTAGAACGTCTTAAAACACTGCCGAAACAGCCGTGAGATCAGGCGGAATGACCGATCGCATTACAGAAACTTTGTCGCTCTCAAACTGGGTCGTCATGTCAATGGCGATCGCCTCAAGCTGAACTTCGAGACAGCCAAACGGCACCATGATTTGAGTTTTGCTCACCAGATTACCGAAGCCATCTGGGCTAAACTCCATCAGCCAGTGGGGGCCATCTAGCAGGGAGCGGCTTTGGCGATCGTGAGTCCACAGCTTCACAGAGATGCGGCTATAGGTATCTGGAATTTTGACGGTGATATCGATCGTCTGTCCTGAGACGAGTTCTCCGGTGGGTACGTCGAGTTGGGGGGTCGAGATTGTTTCGGTTGGTGCCAGCACCGTTGTGGAGGAAATAGGCTCTGGAGCAGACTGATAACCCGATCTAGCACCAGCGTGTTGATCTGACGGAGAACGATCGCCCGTAAAAAACGGTTCATCCACAACGATTTCCTGCGCTGCCAAGTCAGCATCTAGCCCGATTGCTCGGTTGTGGCTACGGCGCACAAATAAACCTGCCTCACCTGCCGAACTAGAGTTTTCAGTCGCTTCGGGATCGGCTATGGTGCTGAGCCAGTCAGCTAAATCCGGATCAGAGGCTAATGCCTGCAACCGCTCTAAGAATCGCTCTTGCAGATTGAGGGCGCGAAAAGCACTGTCTTCTGGAGTTTGGGGCAAAGGCAGCCCACCTGGCGATTGCCTTTGCCAAGATATCTGTGGCTCCGCTCTCTGCCAGTCGATCGCCGGATCTCCCGCTTCCTCTATTAGCTCTAGCTGAGGCTGTAGCTGAGGGGATGATTCTGCATCTTGTAGCTCCACAGCTTGTGGCTCCACAGCTTGTGGCTCCACAGCTTGTGGCTCCACAGCTTGTGGCTCCACAGCTTGTGGCTCTGCATTTTGTGACCCTGTATCTTGTAGCTCTACAATTTCTGGATCTGCAACTTCTGTCACAACTAGCTGCTCGCTCCCAGAATCAGCCGAAGCCTCGCTAGCTGGACGATCGGTAACGTCTGGTTCAGCCTCCATAGCGGGGTCTATCAGCGTGGGCAACTGGAGCGATCGCGGCTCCTTCTCAGGGTCAGGGAGACGCAGCAAGGGCGGCAGAGACGGCTGGGACGGACGGAATTGTAGGGCTGGCACCGTTGTAGAGCTGGGAGATACAGCAGGCTTTGCAACTGGCTCAGGTTCAGGTTCAGAAAAATCGTTGGCGATCGCCTCTAGCAGCTCCAGCAGGTCAGTTGTGACGTTAAAAGATTGGGTTGCAAGAACAGGAGGCAACTGTCCCTCTGCGGCACCGTAGAGCGCCAGTTCTCCCAAAATGAGGTGGGTTTCGCGATCGGCTGGCAGCGTCAGGGGAATGGAAAATTGCAGAGGGAGGGAGCGATCGGACTGAAGCGGCTGAGAGTCAGGCACTTGAGAGTCAGATCCTTGAAATAAAAGCTGAGTTTCATCAACTAACATTCGTGAGGTTTGCGGATCAAACAAGCGCACCCGCAGCTTGCCGCCAGAAACGGCTGTTTCTTCTAAAAGCGGGCTTTCCTCGCCTGAAGTTGGTGCCCTGAGAACTTGTCCCCTAAGAACCAGAGGCAGACCGCGCTTCACCACATAAGTCTGTTGCTCTAGCGTGATCTGGAGAGAGGAAGGGCGATCGACCCGCATACCCGGCAGTTGTTCCGCATCGGCTTGGCTGATGGGCAGGTATTCTGGCTGGGATTCTGGTTGGGATTGCAAAAAATCTTTATTTTGGGCAAGCTCTTGATCCTGGCTAATTTGTGAAGCTTCAGCCGTAGGAGATGCTTCAGAAGGAAAAGTTTCAGAAGGAGCGATCGCCAATTCTTTATCCCAGTCAGGCTCCCAATCGTCATCTGTTTCGAGATCGATCGGCAAGACTTGAAGCTGCACTCGATACAGCCAACCCTCTCCCATCATGTCTGACATGACATCGCTGCCGCAACGTAGCTCCCACTCTCCAGGCACTAGACGGGTAAAGGGAATAACCACCATCAAGCCATCTTGGTTGGTTTGGCTGAGGCGTTTTTGAGTGCGGCGCACGGGCGGCGTTTCGGCGGCGGCGTTTTGGATGACGCGGATCTCGACGGGTGTACGCACGCGGTCAGAACGAGCCACCACGCGGTACCGTCCCTCCAAAATCTCAACGGTGGGAGATTCCAGAGGGAGCCAGGAGCGATCGCCCTCTTTCTGGATGAGAAATTCCCAAAACGCCATCTAAAACCTCTAAATTAAGTCAGAACTACGAATTTCAGGACTATAAAATACGGAAACCTGCATAGGTAATAAATCGTATGCAACACCGGATCTAGCGGCGTAGGCGAATTATAAAGCATCCACTCAAACATCTAGCCTGTGAAGCCGGAATCTAGCCCAAGATGTGATGAATCAGAATAAATGCAGGACAAGTATCGTACCGTTCACGAGGCACACTTTACCACAGGATCGATTGAGGGCTACAGGATTCAGTTGAGGTTAGTAGACTCTGCTGAGGACTGTAGAGTCTGTAAGGCGGTAGAGTCTGTGAGGCATCGCCCCACGACCTAGCTCATTGTGGCTCTCAAAACTTTCCCTTTCAGAGTTTGACCCAGCCAGGGCGTGTTGCTAGACAGAGAATGGAGGGTTTGGGACGAAACCTGCCACTCTATCTGAGGATCAAAAAGTGTCAGCTCAGCAGGTTGACCCGGAGCAATTGTGGCGGGTATTTGTCCCAAGCAGCGAGCCGGATGACTGCTGAGCGATCGCCACAGGGTCAGCGCCTCCCAAGTGCCCGTTGCCACAAAGGTTTGCCACAGCAGCGGTAGAGCCAGCTCTAGGCCGATCGCGCCCGGAGGAGCTTCGGCAAAGGCGACAGTCTTTTCTTCGTAAGTGTAGGGGCTATGATCGATCGCGATTGCGTCAATTGTGCCGTCCTGAATGCCCTGAATCAGCGCTTGGCGATCGCTCGGATTGCCCAACGGTGGATCAAGCCGCAGATTGGGGTCATAGCTTTGCACATCCAGAACATCCAGCAGGAGATGCATCCAGGTCACGCTAGCGGTAATGGGCAAGCCCTGCTCCTTTGCCGAGCGAATCAGCTCAACACTACGAGCGGTAGAAACTCGCATGACGTGAATTGGCACTCCTAGCTCGGCAACAAATTCCAGGAGAGTCGCTAGAGGAGCCGTTTCAGCGATCGCCGGACTTCCCGCCAGACCCAGCCGCAGAGCTGCTACCCCGTCACGGATTACACCATTGCCCGTGATGGCAAGATCGCAGCACCAAAGGGCGATCGGCTTACCAAAAGGCTGCCCATATTCCAGAACTCGCCGGAGCAGCGCCCCATTTTGAATAGGCGAACCGTCTGCAAATCCGACGACTCCGACGGCAGCCAGTTCTGCCAGTTCTGCCATCTGTTCGCCTTTTGTCTTAGCGGTCAGCGCTCCCCAGGTATAGAGGTTAGGACTATTACCTAGCTGCAACTGGCTGTGCGATTGGCTGTGCGATCGCAGCCATTCCACGCCAGCGGGACTGTCCATAGGCGGATGGGTATCGGGCAGCAGCACCAATCGAGTAAAGCCTCCCGCGATCGCTGCCGCCCTGAGCGATGCCAAAGTCTCCCGCGACTCGAAGCCCGGTTCCCCCGAATGGCTGTAAAGATCGACCAGCCCAGTTCCCAAAACTAGCCCAGCACCCTCCTGAATGTGAGTGTGGGCGGGCAAATCTGATTCTGGAATGGCATCGGCAACGGCTGCAACCTTCCCATCTACCGCTAAAACATCGGCGATGCGATCGCAGTGGGCAGCCGGATCGAGAACTCGGATTTGTCGAAACAGTACGCTCGTCATTTCCCTCTCGTCACCCTAAAGCGCTCCTGCGGCTGTTTTGTCCAGTACGCCGCCTAGATGAGTGGTGATGTTCATGGCTTGCAGCATGGGTTTCCCGATCGTCCCCTCCTGACTCCGCGCATAGTCAATCACGCTGACGGCACCATTCCCCTGCTTGAATGTCCAGAACTGCGCTGGGCTTTGCCCCACCACATGACAGAGGATAGCTTTATTGACGGCATCATGGGCAACAACTAGGACGGTCGTGGGGCGATCGCTTCCCGTCGCTGCGCTTGCCGTAGAAGAGACGATCGCATCCCACGCGGCAGTGGCGCGTTCCCAGACCTGCTGAAGATTTTCGCCCTCTGGCATTTGCACCGTTTCAGGCGCGTCCTGCCACTGTTTCAGCAAGCCGGGATAGCCCTGCTCAATTTCTTCCTCTAGCTTGCCTTCCCATAGCCCATGGCTGATTTCCTGAAGTTCTGGCTCAAGCTCCAGAGTCAAATTGGGATGCAGCTCTAGAATAGCTTCGGCGGTTTGCTTAGGGCGCAGCATTGGGCTGGTGACAGCGCGATCGATCGGGATGGATTTCAGAAACTCAGCGACCTGCTGCGCCTGAACCTTGCCCTGGGCGTTTAGCGGCACATCAATTTGACCCTGAAAGCGCTTATCACGGTTCCAATCGGTTTCGCCATGCCGCACCAACAGCAGCCGAATACCGCAGTTTTTGCGGGGGGTAGGCAATGGCTGTCCCAAATGCCCCGTCAAATTCATGGATTCAAGCTGCACCAGTTCACCCAAGCCACCCGAAAAGTTGAGGACGCTGATGCCGCAGTTCGACTGATAGAGCGACCCATATTGCTCAATGCCCAGCCCCAGAGCCGTACTGATGAGGCAGCGGTTGATACCGCTATGGGCAATAACTAGGATGGTTTGATCTGAGTGGTGGGGCAAGACCGACTGCCAAAACTGTCGCGCCTGCTCCTGTAGCTCAACCAGCGGGTAAAGATCTATGCCGTCAGCAGCGCCCATGGTGAGTTCGTGGGGGCGATCGTTCCAGCAGCGATACTGGTCGGGGAACTGCTGCTCGACTTCCTCGAAGGTCATCCCCTCCCATTCAGACAGATTAATTTCCTTCAGCGTATCCCTAAGCTGAAGCTTGGGCGGCTGTCCCAACTGTGCCAAAATCAGCTCGGCGGTCTGCTTCGCTCTCTGCAATGGGCTACCGTAGGCGGCAGCAAACGACAAATCCTTGAGGGCAATCCCGACTTGGGTTGCTCCTGCCTGTCCAGTCTCGGTCAGATTAGACTGATCGCAGTGCCCCTGCACTCGACGCTGAACATTAAAAGTGCTTTCACCATGACGCACGAGAATAACGCGAGTAACCAGGGCTTTGTCCTCCCGATCGGCTGAATATCGGCTGAATACCGACTAAATACAGTCAGTTAAGTAAACAGTTGCAGTAAGTTGCAGTAAATTCACCAGCATTCTACCGTAGATGATCCCCATCCTTGCGCCCATTTCTCTCTATCTCGCACAAGGGCAGCTTTCCAAGCGATAATGCCAAACAGGGCAGTTTGCGGCAATAAACTTTGTGGGAAACGGGATGACTGGACAGACGATTAGACGGCTAATTCTTGGGGCAATTACGCTAGTTGTAGTAGCGCTATTGGGCACTTCTCTATTGGGCAGCCTTGGCGAGCCGCAAATCACCGATCGCTTGGAGCTATACCAGACCGACTTGCTGCTTCATGCCACGGAGCTGGGCAAAGTTGAGCCGAGAGATCCGTCGATCGCTAACGCCCCTTCAGCCAATACCTACAAGGCGCTCTTGGGGAACGATCCGCTGGGCGAAGCCGTGAAGCAGTATCAGAAAGTTCGACAATCGGCAGCGACAAACTTGAAGCAGTTTGAAACCCGACTTCAGCAGTCGAAGCCTGACTCTGCGCCCGATGTACCCGCTACTCCCGTACCTAATCGCTCCAGAAGAATTACTGATCCTCAGCAGCAGGTCAAAACTGCTATTCAGCAGCAGCGCAGCTTAATCAATCAGCTCGATTTGCGGCTAGGCATCCTGCAAGCCGAACAGGGCAAAACCTCAGAGGCGCTGACCACCTGGAAAGAGTTGGTGAATCGCTTGGGCGATCGCTCAGAACTACAGCCGCTCTCTGAAACGGCTAGAGTGCTAGACGGCGTTTGGAGCGATCCGCCCAGGCTCTTGCCCGACGCCGAACCGCTGATCCAAAAAAATTTAGAGGGCTGGTTTCGCTACAAGGGCTTGTCACGGCTGTATGAATTGCAGCAGCGATCGGATGTGCTAGCCACGCTGAAGACAGCCGAGCAAGAGGTGGCACAGCAGACGCTCATTAAGCTGGCGCTAGTTGGCACTCTGCCAGCTTTGGGAGGAGTCGCAGGACTAATTTTGCTGATTATTATGGGTATTCGCGCCTTTCGCAGTCGCTCGGCAGCACCAGAGAATCTATCCTGGGAAGTTCCCTGGACTTGGGAAACGATCGTGCAGGTGCTAGTCGTCGGCTTTTTCTTCATGGGGCAGATTGTGATTCCCCTGGTCGTGGGAGCCTTTGGCATTAGCTTTACTGCCTTTGGCACTCGCGCCAAGGCAGTTTACACCCTCACTTACTATCTGCTGATGGCGGGTTCTGGCTTAGCCGTGCTGTATTTCTCCATCAAGCCGTTCTTTCCCTTACCCGAAGGCTGGTTTCGCCTCACCGGAAAACGCAGCTGGGTTGCCTGGGGAGTCGGCGGCTATTTTGCTGCTCTGCCGCTGATGTTGATCATTTCCATTCTCAACCAGCAAATCTGGCAAGGACAGGGCGGTAGCAATCCCCTCCTGCAAATTGTGCTAGAGGAAGGCGACCCGATCGCCCTTAGCATGTTTTTCATCACAGCATCGATCGCCGCTCCTGTCTTCGAGGAAATCTTTTTTCGCGGCTTTCTGTTGCCCTCGCTGACGCGCTATATGCCTGTGGGAGGGGCGATCGGTCTTAGCGCCCTAATTTTTGCTACGGCGCACCTTAGTCTCTCGGAAGTGCTGCCCCTCACTGTTTTAGGTTCGGTGCTGGGGTTTGCCTACACGCGATCGCGCGGCTTGCTGGCTCCCATTTTGCTCCATAGTCTTTGGAATAGCGTGACGATGCTGGGCCTGTTTTTGCTGGGTAGCGGCGTGAAGTGAGGAGAAACAGAACAAGGTAGAATGCAAAGATATCCTGGTTCAAACATTCCGGTTAAAACAGCGCTATGACGATCGCCTATCCCAACGCTCCTGAACTTTCTGCTGATGACTACATTGTGGTGGGTCTAGCGACCTGCTTCATCAAGGGCGATGGCGAAGTGCATCAAGTCAAAGTGATAGAGCCAATTCCCTCTGCGGCGCTGGAGGCGATCGTCCAGGGAATCACCACCTCTTACGAGTGCGCTTGTGGTACGACGCTGGGTGCAGTTTTGCAGGGTGAAACAGCTCAGCTACCGCCTGATTTTCCGCCCGAAACGCAGTTTTGTGACGAGTTTGCCTTCCGAGCCATTGCCGCTGCCCGCACCTACAAGACTCGCCCGATCGCCACGACCCATATTCCCTTGGGCACGACCAAGACAGACCTGAATTTTTCCACCGATCGCAAGCGGGTCTTAAACTCTGAGCGCATCATTAAGACCGAAGATAACGTCAAGCAACACGCCTACACGCACCAAAATCTCTGATCTGACCAAACCCTATGCTGAAACTTTATGGCAGTGCCCGGAGTCGAGCGGCGATCGTCCAGTGGTATCTCGAAGAGCTGGGCTTGCCCTACGAGATTGTGCTGATGGATATGCAGGCAGCGGAACATCGCCAGCCGTCCTATCTTGCCATTAATCCTATGGGCAAGGTACCTGCTATTACCGAAGGTGACTTTAAGCTGTGGGAGTCAGGCGCGATTTTGCTCTATCTCTCCGAAAAGCATGATCCCTTGCTGGCAACTCCTGAGCAGCGTGCCGAAGCCGCTCAGTGGGTGCTGTTTGCCAATGCCACCCTGTCTAACGTCTTTGTCGAATCTACCAGAGAGAAGGAAACGCCGCGCCTGTTTTCGGCGTTAGATCAGATTTTTGAGCAGAAGCCTTTTCTGATGGGCGATCGCTTCACGGTTGCCGACGTGGCGGTTGGCTCAACGCTGGCATACATCCCGATGATGCTCAAGATCGGTTATGAGGGTTATGGGGCGATCGCCGAGTACGTGAAGAAAATTGTCGAGCGTCCCGCTTTTCAAAAGACGATCGGCGCAGGATTTAAGTGAGGATGTCAGGAGCTTGCTGCTAACTCCAACACTTCTGTCTCAACATAAGAATAGCCTCCCGCTGTCGTCCTTGCAGTGGACAACGGCTCACCGTCGCTCAATTTCCGCAACTGCGCCACGCTAAAAGGAGAACTCACCTTCTGCAAGCGACGAACGTACAGCAGGTTAACGTTCTCACCTGTGCTGCTTGGGGCATCGTTGTATAGCTCTCGCTCCCCTTTCTGGAGAGCTGCAATCACGCGATTAATAGACTGCTTTTCATCTTGAGACAAGTCTCTTTTGTCTCGCCAACCGACGATCTCTGCCTGGTAACGAATGGTTGCCAGATCATCTGTGATAGACAGGAATAGACGCATCGGAGATTCAACAGAGGGGACATCATCCCGCAATTTTTTGATGACGTAGCCAGAGTAAGGCTGAAGAAACAGGATCTGCTCTGGCAAGGCAGATTGTGTTTCAAGAATTTCATCCAGCACTGACGCAAAAACGCCATTAATGAACAAAGCAATAGGCTTGAGCATTCCTACATCTCCATGCTTTTAAACTTGAGAACCGAGGCGTAACCGCACTCTGATAGAATGCCCAATTCTGAACGACACTACAGCCCAATACCGAAACAGGACAGATGTTTCATCTGTCCTGTCGGTAGATTAAGAACCTATGGGAAATTGCGCTGAGTCGATCGCCTATAGCTTAGTGCCGCACTCCGGACAGAACTTGTGATCCGGCGCGTTTTCTGAACTGCAATTGCTGCAAATCACCGCTTCAGCTTGCTGCCCATGGGTTAGCTCAGGGGGTTTAGGCAATCCCACCATCTGGGCATTGCTCTTACCCGGAACCACCATGGGGTAACAGTTTTCGTCTCGCTTAACCCGGACATCCATGAGCACAGGGCCATCATGGGCTAGCATGGTGGCGATCGCATCCTGGAGCTGATCCCGGCTGCGTACTATCATGCCCTTCACGCCAAAGGCTTGAGCCAACAGCTCAAAGTTGGGCATTCCTGGCTGCATATCAGACGAAGAATAGCGTTCGCCATAGAAAGCCTGCTGCCATTGGCGCACCATCCCCTGCCAGCCATTGTTAATAATGACCGTTTTAACGGCAATCCCGTACTGCGCCAGCGTGCCCAACTCCTGGCAATTCATCTGAAAGCTAGAGTCGCCGCTAATGCAGATCACCTGCTCATCGGGAACCGCCACCTTCGCGCCCATAGCCGCAGGCATACCGTAGCCCATGGTGCCCAGACCTGCGCTAGAGATCCAGCGACGGGGGCCGTTTTTGAGAAATTGCGCTGCCCACATTTGATGCTGTCCCACATCTGTGGTGTAAAAGGCATGAGGAGCCTGACGACCCACTTCAGAAATAACTTCTTGGGGAGAGAGTTCGTCTGGGTAAATGGGCGCAACCATGGGATAGTCGTGTTTCCAGCGATCGATCCTCTTTAGCCATCCCTGCGTCTGCATAGGATCAGCACTCTTATGGTTTTCTCGATCGCGCTTCAGCATTTCAGTGAGCACCTGACGTACGTCACCCACAATCGGCACATCAGGAATGCGGTTTTTGCCCACCTCAGCCGGGTCAATATCAATATGAATGACTTTAGCGTGGGCGGCAAACTCATCTAGCTTACCCGTAACGCGATCGTCAAAACGTGCCCCCACCGCGATCAGCAGATCGCACTCAGTAACGGCAAAGTTGGCGTATGCCGTGCCGTGCATTCCCAACATGCCGACTGCCAAAGGATGATGCTCATCGAATGCGCCGATTCCCATCAGCGTCGTGGTAACGGGAATCTGATAGCGCTCCGCCAAGTCTTTAATTTCGGCGTGAGCATCGGCAGAGATAGCGCCACCACCCACATAGAGCAACGGACGCTGCGCCTGACGAATCAGCTTGAGCGCCTGCACCAGCTGCCGGGGGTTGCCCTTAACCGTCGGGCGATATCCCGGCAGTTTCACGGTTCCTGGCTCAACGGGCACATAGTCAAACTCTTCCAAGCCCACGTCTTTGGGAATATCAATTAGCACGGGGCCAGGGCGACCTGATCTAGCAATGTGAAACGCCTCTGCGACAATTCGCGCCATGTCCGCCGGGTTGCGCACGACGTAGGAATGCTTGACGATCGGCAGAGTGATTCCATAAATATCGGTTTCCTGAAAGGCATCGCTGCCGATCGCCGCACGGGGCACCTGTCCCGTAATCACCACCATGGGAATCGAGTCCATTTGAGCAGTAGCGATGCCTGTCACCAAGTTGGTCGCTCCAGGCCCAGAGGTAGCAAAACAAACCCCGACCTTGCCCGTGGCGCGCGCATAGCCATCGGCTGCGTGAGCCGCTCCCTGCTCATGACGCGCCAGAATATGCTTGACGTGCCCCGCCGCCTCCGATCGGTAGATTTCGTCATAAATCGGCAAAATGGCTCCGCCGGGATAGCCAAAAATGTGCTTCACTCCCTGCAACCGTAAGCTATCCATTAGAGCAAAGGCACCCGTTGCCCGAATGGAAGTTACAGTATGGGGAAGGGAGCCATTCTGAGTCTGTGAGCCGTTTTGAGTCAGCACACGAGCTTGAGCCGGGGCAGGAAAGACTTTACGCATAGAAGTACGCAGAGGTGAAGTACGCAGAAATGAAAAGTATGCAGAGGGCTGAATTTGTATCTATTTGCACAAATGCTTGAATACTTCAGTCTAGTGCTGAAGCAGCCGTTCTGTCTAGAATGTAGCGATCGCTGCCCTTGCTGAAGATGCAGAACAATTTCCTCAAACTCAGCTCAGAGAATGCTTTTGACAGTCTATTCTGTAAACTATTACGATATGCTCCATGTCAGGGTTTCATCATGGACAAAAGCTGGCTTACTACAGCGCTTTTTTCCTGAAGCGGTTTGCTTCTTTGGAAGCATTTTTTCAGAGTCAGGTATCTTAATGCTTTCTGTCTCCCCATCTCCTCATTCCTGCCTGTAGCATTGAGTAACTGGTTGCAAACCAGCGACTCACCCTTGATGCCTTTACTAGACACCTTAACTCAATGAGTGATCTGGAGCGCTACTACACAGTTTTAGGATTAGAGCCGGGTGCTTCTTTAGAGGAAGTCAATCAGGCCTATCGAGACTTGGCGTTTATTTGGCATCCCGATCGTATGCCTAAAGACAACGTGCGGTTGCAGGAAAAAGCTCAGGAGAAGCTCAAAGATTTAAATGAAGCGCGGGAGAAGTTGCGATCGCACCGCAGCACCAAAGCAGCGCCTCAATCTCGTCCTGCTGCTAAACCTCCTGCTGCTAAGCCTCCTGCTGCTAAGCCTCCTGCGCCATCCAGTCAGACTCATTCGCGCTCCAGCTCACAGTCCTACAATTCACAGTCCTACAATTCACAGGCTCATAATTCACAGTCTTCACAGGCTCATAATTCACAGTCTTCACAGGCTCATAATTCACAGTCTTCACAAGCCCATAATTCACAGGCTCACGGTTCATCCCACACAGTGCCACCGCGCTATCACTACTATCAACCTTCACAGCAATCTGCCTATACCTATCCCTCTGCTCAGTCGGGACAGCCACAAAGACCCTACGAATCACAGCGTCCGCCGTCGGTCAAAAAATCTCCCTCAGATTTGACAGGTGCTAACCTTAGCGGCGTTGACCTGCGCGAAAAAGACTTGTCGGGTCGGAATCTTAGTCAGGCTAACTTGAGTGGGGCAAACCTCAGCGACGCTTTTTTGCACAGGGTTAACCTGTCAGAGGCGAACCTGTCTAACGTCAACCTGTTTCGCGCCAACTTGCTGCAAGCCAATCTGACTCAGGCTAACCTGCAAGAAGCCAACCTCATTGGGGCAGATCTGAGCGGTGCCGATCTCAGCGGCGCAAATCTTAAGGGAGCCAAAATTGCGGTGGGCGATCGCCTTATGGTGAAGCTCACGGGCACCATTCTTGCGGGTGCAACAATGCCAGACGGCACGGTTCATAGTTAGATAATTGTGAATTTTGGACTCAATCCAAAATTCACAATCTATTACGCCGCTGAGGCAAACTGTGCAGCCAGAACCGATCGATAAAAGTCCTGAAGCTGTCGAGTAGCCGCCGCCCAGCCCCAGCGTTCTGCCTCCTGGCGAGCATGAGTTCGCAAGGTTTCGCGCTCTTGTGGGTTCGCCAAAAGACGACGTGTAGCAACGATCGCTCCCATCTCGTCTGTCGGGTCAAACAGGTAGCCATTGACGCTGTCTGTGACAATATCGGGGATGCCACCTGCGTTCGCAGCGATTACCGGACATCCAGCTGCCATCGCTTCCAGCAGCACTAGCCCTAGGGTTTCAGTCCGGGATGGGAAAATGAAGGCATCAGCAGATGCAAATGCCGCGCCTAAGTCTGTGCCCGTCAGATAGCCGACAAAATGAGTGGGCGTACCCGCAAAATGTTTCTCTAGCTCCGATCGATAAGGTCCATCGCCCACCAGCGCCAGTCGAGCGTTGGGAATGGCTTCTAGAACGGGCTTAATCCGATCGATCTCTTTTTCAGCCGAGAGCCGACCGACATAGAGCAGCAGCGGACTGTCTGGACTGCCTTGAGTAAGACGCGATCGCATCTCTAAACTCGCCAAATCCGGCTGAAACAGCTCAGTATCCACGCCGCGCTGCCAGACCTTCACACGTTCGATACCATGCTCCGTTAGCTCTTGCCGCATTGCTGTCGAGGTGCAAAGGTTGACCTGTGCCTGATTGTGAACCGCCTTCAGCAGTTCCCACATTACGCCCTCCAGCATTCCCAAGCCATAATGCTCCAGATACTTCGGTAAATGCGTGTGATAAGACGCAACCAGCGGCACATCCAGAGATTTGGCATAGTAGAGTCCGCCCAGCCCCAAGACCGCTGGATTAACCAGGTGAATCAAGTCGGGCTTAAACTCCTCTAGCGCCTGTCGCATGGAAGGACGCGGTAAAGCCAGCTTTAGCTCTGGATAAAGAGGAAGCGGAAACCCAGGGATACCGCAGATTTTTGCCCCCTTATACTCGCGCAGCCCGCCATCTGGTGAAAACACTAACACCTGATCGCCCAGACGCTGGAGGTGATCGACTGAATGGCTTAGCCTTGTGACAATGCCATCAACCTTGGGCAAAAAAGTTTCGGTAAAGAGGGCAATTCGCATAGGTCAAAGCGATTCCTAACTTTCTAAGGATTCTTGGATGATCGATTGGTTGAATGTTCTGATGCAAGTTTTGACGCAGGTTTGGGCAGAGTGCAGATGCCGTGAACCCCAATGGATAAAATGACGCTTCCCAGCAAAATGCCAAGCCCTTCTGCAAAACAGTTGATGCGATGGCGACTTTCGGCAGCTTCAGCGATCGCCAGATCGCGCAAAGTCGAATTGGGATCTTGCGCCAACTTTTGATAATTTCGATGGCTAGCATCCAAAGCTGCCCAGTCAGGGAATAGATAGTAGGCACTACTGCTGCCCAGAGCAATACCGGGTAGAACCACTAAAAGTAGAAGCATCCAAAGGCGTAAGTCCACGCAGATCTATTCCCCGACGTATTCTTGAGAGCCTGAATTACCCTTTCCACTTCACCTTGGGCAGGATCTGACTCTTATCCACCCGATCTTTGTACTTCATGCTGAAATTTAGCAGGGAGTCGATCAGAGAATCAGACAAGAAGTGCGGCTCCAGGCCTAAGCTCAGCAGGTTCGTGTTTTTGGCGTTAAAGTAGTGCTCTTCTTTCTCGATTCTGGGGTTTTCGATCGCGCTAATTTCAACGCCCAGCCCTAGAGAATTTCCGGCATTCTTCACCATCCGCGCCAAATCACCGACGTTAAACATTTCGGTGAACTGGTTGAAGACGCGGAATTCGCCAGAGGCTGCCGGGTTGGCGATCGCAATTTCCACGCACCGCACGGTATCCCGAATGTCGAGGAAGGCGCGAGTTTGACCACCAGAGCCGTAAACCGTGAGCGGATGCCCGATTGCTGCCTGAACGCAGAAGCGGTTCAGCGCCGTGCCGAATACGCCATCGTAATCTAGGCGATTAATCAACAGCTCATCCATGCCCGTCTCATCCGTCAACACGCCATAGACTACGCCCTGATTTAGGTCAGTGGCGCGCAGCCCCCAGATTTTGCAGGCAAAATGGATATTGTGGGAGTCGTGAACTTTGCTGAGGTGATAGAACGATCCGGGCTGCTTAGGATAAGGCAGCGTGTCTTTGCGTCCGTTGTGCTCGATCGTGATGTAGCCTTCTTCGATGTCGATGTTGGGCGTACCATATTCGCCCATGGTGCCTAGCTTCACCAGATGGCAGTCGGGGAAATGCTCATGCATGGCGTAGAGCAGGTTTAGCGTCCCCACGACGTTATTCACCTGAGTCAACACCGCGTGTTCCCGATCGATCATCGAGAAAGGAGCCGATCGCTGTTCGCCAAAATGTACCACCGCTTCGGGGGCAAATTGCAGCATGGCAGTTTTCAGAAAATCGTAATTGTTGATATCGCCCACAAACAGGTCAATGGTTTTGCCCGTCAGGTCTTTCCAGCGCTGAAGACGCGTTTGAATCGGGGCGATCGGGGTCAGTGTTTCCACACAGAGTTCCGCATCCCAATGCCGCCGAACCAAGTTGTCTAGAATACCAACTTCGTAGCCTTTATTTGACAGGTAAAGTGCGGTCGCCCACCCGCAGTAACCATCACCACCAATAACGAGGACTTTCATCAGAGTTCCGTCTGTGTACAGATTACAGATACTCAGCTCAATCTACCATTCTTGGCGACCGATTCAACCGTAAAAAGAAATAGATTAAATACTGCCTCTACTTAGGTTAATCAGGGCTTAATCTCTTGAGCCAGTGCAGCTTTCACTTCAGCATCAAAATCTGTGCTCAGAACCCTAGATAAACGCTTCAAAGTTTCACGAGAGACGGACTTTGTTTCCTCGCCCATAATTACGCTAGAGGTTTGCAACGCTCATCTCTGCCAGTGCTGCGATCGCGGTCGGTGATTTACTGCTACTCTCCACAGCCGCCTTAATTTGCTTCCCTAAATGCAGGACATCAACGCTGAGTGTTACCTACATTCATAAGATCCATGCTTGCCTCTCCGAGCAGTTCATTCCATGGGAAATGGAAGTTTCCAGCATCTGGTCATCTGAGTTTGATTAAAATTAGGATAACGTTTGTCAGGAAAGCGGCATGGCTCAGGCTCAGGCAAAATTCACAACCTTTGAGGCGTATTTGTCCTGTAGCAACGACATGGACATAGAAGGACGCTACGAGCTAATTAATGGAGAGCTAGTCGAGTTGCCACCAGAATCTAGATTGAACAGTACCATTGCTGTTCGCATTCTGCTCCTCCTTGTGGCAGCAGGTATCTCTGTTGAACTGATCCATCCCGGCAAATGCGAAGTGCAGGTGCCGATCTTACGCTCCAATGATGCCGCTAATCGCTTTCCCGATTTAGTTGTGCTACGACCAGAGCATCTGGAACTTACTCAACGGCGACTCACCATTACGCTGGATATGCCGCCCCCGCGACTAATTGCCGAAGTGGTCAGCCCTGGTAAGACCAATCGCGATCGAGATTACATCCATAAACGCGCCCAATATGCGGCGATCGGCGTTCCTGAATATTGGCTCATTGATCCGGTCGCTCAAACGGTGATGGTGCTGTCGCTGGAGGGCGAGGACTACCGAGAAATTGGCGTATTTAGTGGAGAGGACGCGATCGCCTCCCTCGAATTTACAGAGCTAAAGTTGACGGCTGGGCAGATTTTTGAGACAGAAATCTAGAACAATTGCTCTCCAAGTGGCGATCGTTTGTCTCAAAAATTGCGATCGCTGACCCAAAAGTCGTAATCGAGTACCCAGTAATCGTAATCAGGTACTCAAGAGCAGTTTTCGTCTGCCCAAGAGCCGCGATCGTTATCTCAAGAGCAATTGCCCAAAGTCTTCTACTGCTTGCCCTCTTGCTTCTTAGCACTTGAGTCTTGTTTTAGATCCTCTAAGCGCTCAGAAATCAATCGCCGCAATTTTTGAGAGAGCGAAAGTTCAGCCCAGAGGGGATTGCTTGCGTATGCCGTCTCAATCTCATCTCGCAATCCTTCAATATCAACCGTTACCCGATCGGCCACCGCTCTACTCTGCCTTTCAAAACTCTCCATAAGCTTACCCCCAGAACTCTGCATTGAGTTTAACTGATGTAGTGTGATTCATATTGCATTAGTATTAATCACACTGTAGAATCTGATGCATTAGACGGCTTGCAGCCCGCCCAGAACTTCTACAAGGAGCATTACCCATGTGGTCAGTTTGGTTATACACGCCCAGCGGAGGGCGTAAATTTATCGATCGCTTTAATACTCGCAATGAAGCAGAACACTACCGACAAAGACTGGGACGGCTGATCGGCGCACCTGAAGATGTGATTGTTTGTTTTGATCCAAATTGACGGTTGGCGCGATCGCCACCCACAATATCTGGGGATTGCCTGAGAGGGGCGATCGCTCCCTAAGCTCCAATGCTCAATTTCCCTCGTTTGCTAATTTCAGCACAGCCGCAGCGGTAGACTGAGCAACCCGAAAGTTGAGTGCATTTAGTTGGTCAAGAATAGGCGCGATCGACTCTACATGCCCTAACTGTTTTGCTTTTAGAAGCACGCCCAATGTACCTGTAAATGCGAGGTCAAGTTGACGAGCGTAATTTCTAGCAAGGGCATCGTCCAAGATAACCAAAGCATCTGGCATCATAAGGGCTAAACTCAAGACTTCGCGTTCACCTTTACCAATATTAGGAAGATCTGGCACCAAAATTGGTTCAGAGACCTGACGCAAAGTTATCCAGGAAAGAGAATCTGGATCGGGGAGAAGGACACCTTGCGATCGACCTTCAGCCAGTTCATCTGCAACAGCTTGGGGCATGATGATTTGCCCATACAAGGCTGGCAGCAGGTTGAGAAAATTGGTTTGGTGGAGGTATTGAATGGGAGAGGTGTCAGTAATGACTTCAGACACTGGCAAGATCCTCTGCCAGTTCTGCCTCCGTCAGGTGAAAGGTCTCAACGCCATAGTCAGCCAACCTGGACAAGAAGACGGTTCGCGGGATGCCCGCCAGGTTTGCAGCCGCACCGGAAGACAACCGACCGAGTTCATAGAGTTTGACAGCCGCAATGAGGAGCATCTCGCGGCTGAGGTTTTCAGGGGCAACTTGGAGGGCTTCAACAGTTTCTTCTGAAATCGATAGGGTGATGGTGTACATGGATGATTCCCTGGCAAACTCCCTTTGAACCCTAGCATAGCGTTATGAGCGGCTGCCGGAGAATTCAGATCAGTTGCTAAGGGTTGAGCAGTTCAATCAGTCCTGCCAAAGCGGAAGCGATCGCCCCTCCGCAACAGACCTCTGAGGTTTTGACAACCTTAGAGGTCTAGAGCCTGAAGAGATGGCAAGGATATAATCGATCGCAAGCCCTATTCAGACCTTGCCGGAGGAGTTGGTGTCAGAGGAAATCATCAAGCTCTTTTACTCTTATTCGCGCAAAGATCTGGATATGCGGAATGCGTTAGAAGATCACCTAGCTGCTCTCAGAGAAGCAAACAGAATTCAGACCTGGCACGATCTTGAGCTGGAAGCGGGAACAGAGTGGGAGCCAGCCATCCTCAACAAGCTCAATACGGCAGATATTATTTTGCTCTTGGTGAGTCGCAACTTTATTGCCTCTAAATACTGCTACGGCACAGAACTGAAGCGGGCGATCGCACGGCACAATGAGGGAACAGCGCGAGTGATTCCGATCATTCTCAGCTCATGCGATTGGAATCAGCCCTATGTGCCCTTTAGTAAGTTAAATGTTCTCCCCACTCATGCTAAACCCATTAAGAGCTGGGCAGATCCAGATGATGCATTCACGATCGTGGCTCAAAAAATCCGAGAAACGGTAGATCAGCTAATAGCCAAAAAACAGGCTGAGCAACAGGCTTTGGGACAGGAAAGACTGCGCCAAGAGCAACTGAGACAACAGCAGGCAGCAGAGGCAGAGAGGTCAGAGCAGCAAGAACTGGAGCGACAGCGGCTCGCCGCCGATGACCTGAAATCCGATCGCAGCATCGACTACAAGCCATTACGAGATCTGCTGAAGACAGGTAAGTGGAAAGAGGCAGACGAGGAAACGGCGAAGCGGATGTTGGAAGTCGCGGGGCGACAAGGCTGGCTGCGAGTCGAAGATATCCAGCAGTTTCCCTGTACTGATCTCCGCACTATCGATCAACTCTGGGTGAAGTATGGCGATGGTAAGTTTGGCTTCAGCGTCCAGAAGAAAATTTGGCAAAGGTGCGGTAGCCCACAAGAGGACAATAAACAGTGGAAGAAGTTTGGAGTAGAGGTGGGATGGCGATCGAGAGGAATAATGGGTATGGGGTCGAGTTGGATCAGATACAGTGATGTAACTTTTGACACCTCTGCCCCAGAGGGTCACCTCCCGTTGTGGGCTAATGTTGGGAATGATGGGGTTTTGTTTGGGTTTTGTTTGGGTGGAAGGCTGGCGTGGGTAGGGTGTAGGGTGGTGGGATACCTCTTCTCGCGCACAGACTTGTAGGCTTTAGCACGAGCCAGTCCTAGGCATTTCTGAAGATTTGTAACTACGCTTCTTTTACACGTCAATCCTCCTTTTCAGCGTTCGCGTAGCGTGTCTTGACTCTCCGATACCTGGCACTGCTCTCTTTTTTCTACCCTGGCGAAAATTCTGGTATATCCAATTTGGCACTCATAAATTCTGGATTCAAGCAGTTTGCCAAAATGAAGGTTCGGGCGACGGCTTGAATCTCGCCACTAGCTCACATATGGCAATATCTCTCGACACTGCGATCGCGTTAGGCGAAACTTGCTACTGTTGCAGCGCATAATGATCCCCCCTAACCCCCCTTAAAAAAGGGGGGAACCGAGCTGAAATTCTCAAAATTCTCCCTTCTATACTCAAAATCCCCCTTTTACACTTAAAGTCCCCCTTTTTAAGGGGGATTTAGGGGGATCATCTCCCAAAGTTGCCGACACACATCCTCAAAATTGTCCATCACCTGATCATTGGTGAACCGTACAACTCTCAACCCATAGCCTTCTAAAACTCGCGATCGCTCTTCATCATAGGCTTGACCTTCCTCCGTAAAGTGACCTGCACCATCCACCTCGATCACAAGTTTCAAGGCTGCGCAATAGAAGTCCACAATAAATCGATCGATGGGGCGTTGACGCAATACTCGTAGTGGAAAAGTTCTAAGACAGCTTTGCCAGAGTTTTTTCTCTGCAGGGGTAGGGTTTTGACGCAATTCTTTTGCTTTAGCAATCAGTTGAGGATGATAAGGAAGATGAAAGTTAGCGATGTTGGGGTTTTGCATAGAGTCCCTTCACTCTTTGTTGAAAAGCTAGTGCTGTTAGAATTCCATCCGATCCCCCCTACCCCCCCTTAAAAAAGGGGGGAACCGAGCTGCAATACTCAGAATTCCCCTTTTTGCAACTAAAATTCCCTCTTTTACACTCAGAACCCCCTCTTTACACTCAAAGTTCCCCTTCTTAAGGGGGATTTAGGGGGATCATTCCCAAGACTCCTATACAACCTAGGTTCACAGAAACCTCAAACTTCAGTCTAAAAGATGATCCGAGAAGCACTAAATTCCCTGCAACTTGAAAAAATGCCCAATTAAATAGAGCGATCCACAAAGAACGATCGCCGATTCAGCTTGCCTATCTAACGCAGCCGCATTCAACCCCGCCAGTACATCTGGGTAAATCTCACAATGCTTCAGATTAGGACAAACTTCCTGTGCCAAAGTCGCCAGCTTTTCCAAATCCACAGGCAAATGCTCCGGTACAGGCACCAAGTAAAGAAAATCTCCTGGACGCAGCAGTGCGGCAAAGACATCGGCATGATCTTTGTTGGCGATCATGCCCATCACCCAATGAACTGAAGCTTTGCCCTGCCGATCGAGATACTCCCGCAACACCTCAGCCCCCGCTGGATTATGTGCGCCATCAATCAGAATCTTTTGCCCTTGCCAGTCATACCATTGCAGCCGACCTGCCCAGCGCGTTTTCGCCATGCCTGCCGCAATCTGCGCCTCTGAGATCGACCAGCCTTGGGCTTGCAAGATCTGAAGCGTGGCGATCGCCACCGCCGAGTTAATGAGCTGATGCGCTCCTAACAGCGGTAGCGGATACCGGATTGTCTCTGAGCCGCTGCCGTACTCAGCCCAGCCCTCATCTGCCTCCTGCGAAGGCTGCACCCAAACGGCAGGACAGTCCAATTCTGCGAGGCGCTGATGCAGCATGGTGGCAGCGATCGGCGGCTGGGGTGCAATCACTGCCGGACAGCCCGGTTTCAAAATTCCTGCTTTCTCGTAGGCAATTTTGTCTAGCGTTGGACCGAGCCGCTGCCAGTGCTCAAGGCTAAGGGAGGTGATGACGCTGACGAGAGGGCGATCGCACACATTCGTGGCATCTAGCCGACCGCCCAAACCCACCTCCATCACGGCAATATCTATCTGCTGTTGGGCAAAGTACAGCCAAGCCGCCGCCGTGATCACCTCAAATTGAGTGGGGGAAGAATGGTTGGGATCGATCGCTCCAATCACCTTTTGCAGCAGCTCCTCTAGCTCAACGGCAGCAATATCTTGACCGTTCAGGTTGATTCGCTCACACCAGCTCACCAGATGGGGCGAGGTGTAGCGTCCCACCCGATAGCCCGCCTCCGCCAGCACAGACGACAGGTAGGCGCAAACCGAGCCTTTGCCGTTGCTCCCGGCAACATGCAGAATTGGCACCTGGCGCTGCGGATTACCCAACGCCTCTAGAAGCCGTGTGATGCGCTCTAGACCTAGCTCTACGCCGAAATGGGTAAAGCGATCGAGCAAATCATCCACGCCCGTCAAGACAGGATTTTTAGAGGCATCGGGCAGGTTCACCATGCTACAAGTTCACTAGGCTACAAGTTCACCAAGCTACAGGTTCAAGTCCGTCACGGCTCCCAAGCTGCTCGAAGAAACCAGCTTGGCGTATTTTGCCAACACACCTCGATTGTAGCGAGGCTGCGGCGGCTGCCACTGGGCACGGCGTTGAGACAGCTCTGCATCAGGCACATTGAGCTGGAGCAGACGGGCATCGGCATCGATCGTCACAGAATCTCCTTCTTGCACAAGGGCGATCGTTCCTCCCACAAAGGCTTCGGGGGCAACGTGCCCTACCACCATGCCGTAGGTGCCGCCTGAGAAACGTCCGTCTGTAATGAGTCCCACGGAGTCGCCCAGCCCCGCGCCGATAATTGCCGAAGTGGGAGCCAGCATTTCCCGCATTCCGGGGCCGCCTTTAGGGCCTTCGTAGCGGATCACCAACACATCTCCGGCTTTGATCCGTCCAGCGAGAATGGCATCTAGACAGGCTTCTTCCGATTCAAACACCCGTGCAGGACCCGTGATCTTGCGGATCTTGATGCCCGTCAGCTTGGCAACAGAGCCTTCTTCGGCAAGGTTGCCCCGCAGAATGCCCAAGTGCCCTTGAGGATACATGGGGTTGCTCCAGGGGCGAATTACGTCCTGGTCGGCAGAGGGCTGCTCTGGTACAGGCGCCAGCAGTTCGGCGATCGTCTGTCCTGTAATCGTCAGCGCATCGCCATGCAGCAAGCCATGCGCCAACAGCATTTTCATCACCTGGGGAATGCCGCCCGCTTTATGCAAATCAGTTGCCACATAGCGTCCAGAAGGCTTTAGGTCACACAAAACCGGAACTCTGGCTCGAATGGTTTCAAAGTCGTCCAGCGTCAGGGGTACGCCGACAGAATGGGCGATCGCCAGCAGGTGCAAGACAGCGTTTGTCGAGCCTCCCACCGCCATGATCACCGAAATGGCATTCTCAAACGCCTTGCGGGTAATGATGTCTCGCGGCAAGATCTGCTTGCGAATTGCATCCACCAGCACCTCGCCCGATTTTGCTGCGCTGATGGTTTTCTCCTCATCTTCTGCCGCCATCGTCGAAGAATACATCAGGCTCATGCCCATTGCCTCAAAGGCAGAGGACATGGTATTTGCCGTGAACATGCCGCCGCAGGAACCCGCCCCCGGACAGGCGTTTTGCTCAACGGCAGTCAGCTCCGTTTCATCAATTTTGCCCGCGCTGAACTGACCGACTGCCTCAAAGGAACTCACCACCGTCAGGTCACGCCCATTGTAATGTCCTGGCTTGATGGTGCCGCCGTACACGAAGATTGCCGGAATGTTCATTCGCGCCATGGCAATCATTGCCCCCGGCATGTTTTTGTCGCAACCGCCGATCGCCAGTACGCCATCCATGCTCTGTCCGGTGCAAGCCGTCTCGATCGAGTCAGCAATCACATCCCGCGACACCAGGGAGAACTTCATGCCCTCAGTGCCCATCGAGATACCGTCGCTGATGGTGATGGTGCCAAACATTTGCGGCATTCCTCCCGCTGCTCGGACGCTGGCTTCTGCCCGTTTTGCCAGTCCATCAATGCCCATGTTGCAAGGCGTAATCGTGCTGTAGCCGTTGGCAATGCCGACGATAGGCTTGGTAAAGTCTTCATCCCGGAACCCGACGGCTCTAAGCATGGCTCGGTTGGGCGATCGTTGTACGCCTTGAGTCACCGCTCGGCTCTTGAGATTTTCAGACTTGTTCGACCCATCAGACCGATCAGACATGAGTGTTCCTTCCTATCGCGCTAAACTCACCATTCTTGGCAGGGGATGCTATTCATTATTCTGCGATCGCGCCCCCTTCTCACCTTACAATTTAATCTTCTCAGAATCCGATCGCTCAAACTCAAGTAATGTTTGCAGCCTATTGCCTGCTCTACCTATTGCCTGCTCTATTTGTGAGAAGACCTGCCTCTGAATACCTTGAAGTAAATATCTTGAAGGTTTATCCATCCACAACTCTAAGATGAATACACATCAAGAGCAATTCTCTTAATCTAGGGCAATCTAAGCTCACATCAGATTTTTCGCTGCAATCGCGATTGCGGCAGTTCTGGATTAGCCATCGTTACCCATCCTGAATCAGTCGTTCACCCAAAGAGTTGACAACCCATGTATGTTGAGGAGCTGCTAAGCCGCTATGCCGCAGGAGAAAGAGAGTTTCAAGAGATCGCTTTAGTCGGCGTCAACTTAAGCGGCAAAGACTTAAGGGGCATTAGCTTTCGCCGAGCCGACTTAAGCCAAGCTATTTTGAGAGGGGCAGATTTAAGTTCGGCAAACTTGCGTGAGGCGAAGCTCGTAGGCACAGATCTAAGCCAATCGACCTTGGTGGAAATCAACCTCATTAGCGCTGATTTAAGTCATGCCAATCTCTATGAATCAGATCTCAGTCGGGCTGGACTGCGTAGCGCTCGGTTAATTGCTGCTAATCTGAATCGCGCCCATCTGCCAGAAGCAAATCTGGGCGAGGCGAACTTTAGTCAAGCAAACCTGTATGAAGCCAACCTCAGCTATGCCAGCCTCCACCGCGCTAAGCTAATCGGCGCAGATCTGACTAGAGCTATTTTAGAAGGGGTAAATCTCTCCAACGCCATCATGACGGGTGCTATTCTAGAGGGCGCAAATTTGATGGGTGCCGTCATTCATGGTACCAACCTAGAAGCAGCCGATCTGCGGGAAGCAGACTTAAGCCGTGCGCGAATCATCAGCTCTAGTCTAGTGAATGCCAACTTGGGGCGAGTCAACGGCAGAAACGTTAACTTAAGCTGGACTTCTCTACGGGGCGCAAATCTGCGGCGGGCAAACCTCTATCGGGCAAACTTAAGCTGGGCAAACCTGAGCGAGTGCGACTTGAGCGAAGCCGTTTTGATTAGCGCCAACATTAACCAAACGAACTTAAGCAAAGCGGATTTGACGGGGACAATCATGCCCAGCGGCGCAACTCACGAGTAGTTGAGTCATAGCCTCAAAGTGTAATGATTTTCTGTTGCTGGGGTTTTGCCCCAGCAACAGAAAATCATTACACGAGTACAAGCTATAAAAATGGGTTGCCTGGGATTCGAACCCAGGACCGATCGGTTAAAAGCCGAGTGCTCTACCACTGAGCTAGCAACCCAAAGCATTTAGTCAGGCTGAATCAATCAGACCGAATATCAAGTTAACACATGAAACGCCTCCTGTGATAAAAACGGCAGAAGAAATTCTTTGAGCTTTTTAATCAGCGATCGTTCAAGCCTATTCTTTTGCCTAATTTTGGCAATTTTTGCCTAATTTCGGTGGTTATTGTTGTAATGCACCAGCGCCCCTGCCCATTGCAGCTTTTCCCGCAGGGTTTGGTAGTACGAGTAGTTCTCTCGCAGCAAGATAAACTCAGCCGATCGCTCGGCAGTGCGAATATCCACCCGCTGTCCGGGCCAGATGGCAGTTGCCAGCACCCCATCCATCCACAGCTTTGTGTTTAGCTCTTGATCGGCAAGGGGCCAGATGCTGACGACTGAACCGGGCGGCAAGACGATCGGGCGGCTAGAAAGGCTGAGGGGGCAGATGGGGGTAATAATCAGGGCATCCATGCCGGGATGGACGATCGGGCCGCTTGCCGACATGGTGTAGCAGGTAGAGCCTGTGGGGGTTGCCACCAGCAAACCGTCGCCTTGATATTGATCTACGACCTCTCCGTCAATCTCCATTTCCAGAAACGAGGTGATCATGCGATCGGCTGAGGCGGGCTTGATGCACATTTCGTTGAGCGCCAGGTAGCGATCGCTCATCGGCTCCCGGTTCTCCCGAATGCCCTCAAACGTCATGGCTTGTAGCATCATCCGGCGCTGAATGGCAAAACGATCTTCGGCTAGGCGATCCCATACCTGCTGGGAATCTTTTAGAGCTTCGGCTGGCTCCGTCAAAAAGCCCAAATGTCCGCCCACATTCACGGCCAGAATCGGAATGCCCTCTGGTGCCAGATGCCGCGCTGCTGCTAATGCCGTGCCGTCTCCCCCCAACACCAGCGCAAAGTCGATTGGCTCATGCACCGAAGCCAGAAAAACCGGGTAAGGGTTGTCTTTTGCTCCGCTAGGTCCCAGCAGAACTCGACAGTTGCGGCTTTCTAGCTCTGTGGCATATTGCTCAGCGCAGCGACGGCTGTGAGCGTCCCCTGCTTTGTGAATGATGATGACTTGATTGAGGTTCACAGTTGAGAGGGTGGAGGACAAGAAAATAGTAAGGAGATGTCCGATCGCCAGACTTCTTACTACCATTTCACACCTAAATGTTACAAAGTTGCCACAGTTATAAAGTTGCCACAGTTATAAAGTTGCCACAAATAAAATGTCTGGAAAGGGCACGCTTAAGTTAACCGCTAACGCGATCGCTACCTTCAAGCTAGTTCATCGCTTCAGATGCAAGAATTGAGATCAATGCGATCGTCTCCTGTCGCTGTCCTTAAGCCGCCTGTCTATGAATGCCGAATTAACAGAGCCGCTCCTACAAAGATTTTTGGTCGTGGACGATCATGAAGCAATCCTGGCAGGCACGATCCCGGCACTTCAGGCAAGATACCCTACGGTTGAAATTCTGACGGCAAAACATCGCCAGTCGGCAGAGCAGCAGGTCGCTCTCTATCGTCCTGATTTGGCAATCATCGACCTTAGCTTGCCGGAACTGCCCCATGCTGTTCCCAACACTGAAGTGGGAATTCAGCTATTGCAGGCGTTGATGCATACTCATCCTGCCCCCAATCTCATGGTACTTAGCACCAATATTAAGCCGTTAGTGCGGCTGAAGCCCGCCATTAATGCTTACGAGGGAGGCTTTGCGGCGATCGATAAGTCTCTACCCATTCGGGAAATGTTGAAATATGTGGATTTGGCGCTCAGAGGCTCCATTTATCTTCCCTCAGAGGTGCGATCGCGTCCCGAATTCGATCGCCGCTGGCTGGAGGTGCTGAGACTGAAGTTTCAGGAGGGTCTATCGGAGAAAGCGATCGCAGAACAGATGAAAATTAGCGATCGCACCGTTCGCAATTACTGGATCAGAATTCAGGATGCGCTGAATGTGTATGATCATCCCCATAAGGATCTGCGCGTTCAAATTGAGATTGCTGCTCGAAAAGCAGGTCTGCTGAACTGAGCTGCCTGACTAGCTTGCCTACTGAGTCAAAAATTGTGCAAGTCATTTGGAGAAAATTTAGACAGCAAGCCATCCTTTGGCGGGAAGTGGTTTTGCCCGGTGTTTTGATCGTTGCCTTTGTCGTTCTCGCTCGCTTGACAGGGTTATTGCAAGTTCAAGAGTGGATGGCGCTAGACCTATTCTCTCGACTGTGCCCCGCTGCAACCGCCGAATCGCAGGTCGCGATCGTGGGCATTGATGAAGCTAATCTCAGGGCGGTGGGAGAGTTTCCAGTCTCAGATGAAAAGTTAGCCAGAGTGCTTAGCATTCTCTCTGAATATCAGCCTAGCGTTATTGGTCTTGACCTCTATCGAGATGTGCCTGTCGCGCCGGGACACGATTCACTGATTCAGGCTTTTCAAACGATTCCTAACATTATTGGGGTTGAAACCGCACTGAACTCGCAGGCAAGTATGAATATGCGACCTCCGGCACAGCTGCCGCCCGATCGCGTTGGCTTTACTGATGTAATTGTGGATGACGATGGCAAGCTGCGTCGGATTATCCTCTCCAGTCCAGTCACAGGAGCAAATTCAACACAGGTAAAATATTCGTTTGCTTTCCGTTTGGTGCAGCGATCGCTAGCAGCCCAAGGCATTGACTTTAAGCCCAGCACTCAGCTAGGTTCAGTTCAGCTCCAGCGTTTTCGACCCAATTCAGGCAGCTACATTCAGGCGAACGCCAGCGGCAATCAGCGAATGCTGAATTTCTGCGCTAGTCAAAAGCTGTTCCGTAGCCTTTCCTTAACGGATGTGTTGCAGCGAAACTTTAAGCCCGAATGGGTGCGCGATCGCATCCTCATTATCGGCATGGCGGCTTCCAGCGTTAAAGATATCTTTTTCACTTCAGCATTACGAGAAACGCTCTCGTCCCGTGCATCCGGCAACCCCTTTCCTGCAACCCAACTCATTTATGGAGCAGAGGTTCAAGCCTATGGTGCCGATCAGTTAATGCGCGAGGTGTTAGAACAGCGATCGGCGCTGAGATACTGGGGGGATGGCTGGGAGTATCTTTGGATAATGAGCTGGGGATGCCTGGGTATTGCGCTGGGTCTGGTCTTGCAATCTCCTTGGAAAAGCCTTCTGAACATTGTGATCGCGATCGCGGGTCTGATCGGCGTTTGTTTTCTCGGCTTGCTAATGGGCTGGTGGATTCCAGTCGTGCCCGCTGGAATAGCTTTAGGCAGCGCGGGGCTAGTGACGGCTTTTTTCGATCGCGATCTCAGGTTTGAGCTAGTCCAACGCCGTAAAACAATCGATCGAACTTACGAATCGGTTCATAACGGCCCTTTGCAACACCTTGCCGTGATTTTGAGGGAACTAGGAGAGGACGTTTCATCCCTGCGATTACGGCAAGAGCTGCAATCTTTGAATCAAGAGTTGCGCAGTATTTTTGAACATATGCGCGAGGAGGCATTGACTCGAAGCGATCGCTTTTATCTTAATGACAACCGGATTCTCGATCTGCAAGCTCCTATTGCTGAGCTGCTTTATCAGGTTTATGATCACACGCTGAAGCTAGAAGCTCCTGGATTTGCAGAGATTCAGACCTATATTCCCCCTGATTTTGATATGTTGAAAACCCATCACTTCAGCGCTGAGCAAAAGCGCGGACTCTGCCTCTTTCTGCAAGAGGCACTCTGGAATGTGGGCAAACATGCGATGGGAGCAACTCGGCTAGATGTCATGTGCCTTGTAGAAGCAGAGACTTATGTTCTGCGAATTACTGATAATGGGTTTGGCACTAACTCGACTCACGAAGGTCAGGGAACTCGACAGGCAAAGGCGATCGCTTGGGAATTAAGGGGATACTATCGTCGATATCACAATTCACCTCAAGGGATTAGCTGCGAACTAATTTTTCCTGTAAAAAGAGGCTGGTTTAGATAATTTTATTAAATGTAAAAGTTAGATTTAGGATGACATTAGTTCACCCTTAACTTAGAGACTATCTTTTCCCCCTAAAAGAGTGAGGAGAAATATAGTGGGTATCACAGAGCAACTCTGTAATACCTTTTCTAGTGGGAGTCATTAACTCATGAAACGATTGTTGCTGTTTGGCTTGTCTGCATTTGTGGCAGCAAGCGCTATGATTTCTCCTGCGAATGCTCAGATGACTGGAGTAAACGCTGAATTTCCAGATACATCGGCTGCTTTAGGTATGCAGGTAACGCCTTTTAATCTCGTGTTCTTAGCGTATCAAGGTTTCTTTGAAAGTGAAGGAATTTCGATGGCAGCTAATTTAATCAATGGGTATGATGCAGGTCAAATTACTGCACAGGATTTGGTTGAAGCCGCTATTAAAATGAATCGATTGTCTACAGAAACGCTGAGCGATCGAGGCTATTTATCTGCCGTCACAAGACAGTTGAATGCGCTGAGCGAAGACTCAGACTAGCTCCATTCGCGGCGTTACCCAAAGCATATTCTAGATACCAGCCTAAAAGGATATATTCACAAAAAGGATATATTCACAAAGCGGTTAGTATTTGCGGTGTTTTGGCAGACGCGTCTGGCGAAACGCAAACGACTCAAAATCTGCTGCCTGTGATGCGTGGGTTAGGATTAGTCCTACGATCTTTTACGGTCAATTTCAGCAACGTTCAGACCCTGTTTGATGGATCTGGTGCGTCAGCTGACGAATAAACTCAGATGATGAACAAACTCAGATGCGTCGTTTCGATCGCTTCCTGCAAGAGCTAATTTGGATGTTGGCAGTCCCCATGGGGTAATGATTTTTTGTGGTGTGGGCTTTGCCCACACCACAAAAAATCATTACCCCAATACCACCACCTGGATGTCAACAACACTCCGATCCAGGCGGAGAAAAGTCAACCTGAATCAGTAGAGACAGCATTCCTGTACAAAGAAACGTAGAATTCTTGTGCAGGAATGCTTTTCTAATTTCTTCCTCATTATTTACTCATTAATTGATGCCAAGATTAACGGGTATAAATGCGAGCCTTATCGGGAGCAAAAGATAGTGAACATGCGTTTTGGCTTTATTCTAGGCTTATTTTCTTTGGCGATCGTTAGCTGCACAAGCAATGCTGCTGTAGAACAGTCCAGTAGCCCTGTAGAGCAGATGAGTCCAATTGCTTCGAGTCCTGCATCCTCACCGATCGCCCTTGATTCTGAGTCATCTCAGGTACTGAAGACGGGCATGTTTGCTTCTGGAGAACATCCTACTCAAGGCGCTGTTCGTCTGGTGAGCCAGGATGGTAAGTTTTTTCTAGAGCTGGATCAAGCATTTACAACTTCCAGTAATGGCCCTGATTTAGTCGTTATATTGCACCGCTCTAGCGATGTTTTAGGTTCTACCCAGCCTCCTGCCTTTCCTATTCAAGAGGGAGAGTATGTGGTGCTTGCTCCGTTAGAAAAGTTTAGCGGTGCGCAGCGCTACGCCATTCCTGACACTGTCGATCTGGCAGACTACGCATCTGCGGCGATCTGGTGTCGCCAGTTTAATGCGACGTTCGGTGCCGCATTGCTGCAATAGTGGAAGTGCAAAAATACGCAGTATGGGTGACTTCAAGGACAAATCTGTTCCGAAAGGTGGACTCTCACACTTTCTTAAAGTTAATTTGTCCCTCAATTGAGCAATACTGAATCGAGTAGAAATCCAGTATAAAAGTCTAGCAGCGTGAAGTTTGCGAGAATCTGCCATGACCCTTCCTGCCGTATTTAATCCGTCAACCACTCACTTGAGTTGGAGCGATCGCTATCAGCAAGTCCGATCGTGGAGTGAAAAGATCTGTCAACCTTTGGAGACAGAAGATTATGTGATCCAGACTATGCCGGATGTGAGTCCTCCGAAGTGGCATCTAGCACATACCACCTGGTTTTTTGAAACATTTCTGCTGGTGCCCCATCTCCCAGGCTATGAGGTCTTTCATCCTCGGTATGGCTACTTGTTTAACTCTTACTATGAAACGATCGGACAGCGCCATCCTCGTCCACAGCGAGGTTTGCTTTCTCGTCCGACTGTGCCAGAAGTCTACCAATATCGGGCTTATGTGGATGAAGCCATGAAAGCGCTTTTGAAGGAGATAGGCGATCGTCCAGATCTGAAGCCACTTGTGGAGCTGGGTCTGCACCATGAGCAGCAGCATCAAGAACTATTGCTGACTGACATCAAGCACATTCTTGCCCTCAATCCCCTGCGCCCGACCTACCGAGCTGACTTGCCAGACTCCCCTCCGCCTACTGCCATCACCGATCGCTGGTTAGATTATCCGGGTGGGCTGTATGCGATCGGTCACGATGCAGAGGGTGAAGACTTTGCTTTTGATAATGAAAGTCCGCGTCATTCGGTCTACCTGCAAGATTTTTGGCTGGCGGCTCGGCTGGTGACTAATGGAGAATATCTGGAGTTTATGCAGGCTGGCGGCTATTCTCAGCCAGAATACTGGTTGGCAGAAGGCTGGGCGCTGGTTCAGGCTCAAACCATTCAGGCTCAAACCATTCAGGCTCCTCTTTACTGGGAGTTAATTGAGGGTCACTGGTGGGTTATGACGTTGGCAGGGTTACGTCCTCTTAACGAGCATGAACCCGTTTGCCATGTCAGCTTTTACGAAGCAGATGCCTACGCCCGTTGGGCAGGAAAACGGCTCCCAACGGAGGCAGAATGGGAGGTGGCAGCAGCGCAGGTGCCCCTAAACGGCGACTTTCCAAACGGCAATTTATTGGAAAAGGAACGGCTGCATCCGGCGGCGGCGATCGCTACTACAAGACCCGATCAGCTTTTTGGTGATGTTTGGGAATGGACGCAAAGCGCCTATCTGCCCTATCCCGGCTTTAAACCTGCTGCGGGAGCAGTGGGGGAATACAATGGCAAGTTTATGTGCAATCAAATGGTGCTGCGCGGGGGATCTTGTGTTACCCCTGCTGATCACGTTCGCGTGACCTACCGCAACTTTTTTCCACCTGCGACCCGATGGCAGTTCAGCGGCATTCGCTTAGCGCATTCCTGAGCCTTGCAACTTTAGCCCTTTAAAAAAGCCCCTCAAAAAGTGGTAGTCCCCCAAAGGTAATGATTTTTTATGGTGTGGGCAAAGCCCACACCATAAAAAATCATTACCTGAATACCATCCAAGAAGCAAACAATACCTCACCGCTGAGAACGCGCAAATGACTCTAACTTTTGATCCCATTATTCAGTTCTATGACCTGCAACCGGAAATAGATGACTTTCGTACCTCTGTGTTGCAAGGTTTGACCCAGCCACAGAAGGCGATCGCCCCTCAGTTTCTCTATGACAAGCGCGGCTCAGAACTCTTTGATGCCATTTGCACCTTGGAGGAGTACTATCTCACCCGCACTGAAGTCAGGATTTTGCAAGAGAATGCTGCCGAAATTGCTAAGCTGATTGGCGATGGCGTACTGATTGAGTTTGGCAGCGGCAGTAGTCAGAAGGTGAGGATTCTTTTGAATGCCGCGCCTCAAATCAAAACCTATGTGGCGTTGGATATTTCTAAGCAGCATTTGTGTGAATCCTGCACGAACTTAATGCAGGACTACCGCCAGCTAGAGACGATCGCTATTTGTACTGACTATATGCGATCGCTTCATCTCCCTCATCTTCCCTCTCTGCAAAACCAATACAAAGTTGGGTTCTTTCCCGGTTCCTCGATCGGTAACTTAGAACCGGATGAAGCCCTTACATTCCTTAAAAAAACGGCTGCTATTCTGGAGTCTGGGGGCTTGCTGATTGGCGTAGACCTGAAAAAAAGCAGGGAAATTTTAGAACCTGCCTATGATGACGCTCAAGGTATCTCTGCTGAGTTTGCTTTAAACCTGCTGGCGCGTATTAATAGTGAGCTAGGAGCTGATTTCAATCTGGATCAGTTTAGCTATCAGGCGCACTATAACCCGATCGGTCGAATCGAAATGCACATTGTCAGCCTTAAGGAACAGGTGGTACACCTCGACGGCGTTGAAATTCATTTCTACGAGGGAGAAAGGTTGCGAACGGAATATTCCTACAAGTACACGATCGCAGAATTCCAGACACTTGCTACCCAAGCAGGCTTTCAGCCCAAGTGCGTCTGGACGGACACAGAGCAGCTTTTTAGCGTTCATTACTTAACGTTGTAGCTATTTCAGCATTGCTGATTTCATAGCCAGATCAAGCACTGCCTGATTCTTAATCGCCTAGGCGATTACCTCTAGTTCTACTTACGCTTAAGCCTTTCTTGTTTCTGCTTAAGCGTAAGTTGGTTTTGCTGAAGCATTCATAAGTTTCACTTACGCATTTCCGGCTTTTGCTTAAGCATTGTTGGATATTATTAGAGCGTTTATCGATCTCGCTGAAGTATTCATAAGTTTCGCTTAAGCGTTTCTGGCTTTTGCTTGAGCGTCTGCGGCTTTTACTTAAGCATTTGCAGCTTTTGCTGAAATATTGACCTTAGCTCGACTTTATCCAATTTTAAGGTAAGACCTTATCTAACTCTAACGGAATACCTGGAACATAGACGATCGATTGCACCCTACGCAATTAATACCAATTTGAATAGGAACCGCGACAGATCCCGGTACGGGCTTGGCAATGCCAAGCCCCTTCTGAGGTTCGATGTGCCCACAAATTCGTTTAAATCGGTATAGCTTCTGATTGTTTTTCTACAAATTAACAAGATGTAGGGTGCGTTGCGATCGAGTAAACGCACCGTCAAGATTCGTACCGCCCATTCTTCCTGTCATTGTTGCCACTCCCAGTCTGACTGATAGATCCCCTGGTTTATAAATCGATGCACCGTCGAAAATTTCCATTCTGTGGGTTTTTGGCATAGTTGATGCCGCACGGGATTGTAGTGAATATAGTTGCAACGCCTCGTTACATAGGTTTTTATTAAACGCAGACGGGTTGATAGATCGTGGTCATCGGGTAGCAAGGTCAACAGACAGTGGAAATGTTCCGGTAATACGACAAAGGCATCGATCTGGAAGGGATGCTTTTCTCTCACTTGGTTGATGGCGGTGCGTAAGGAGTGGCGAGCAATGTCACGACACAACCCAGGATAGCGTTGATAGGTGATTTGAGTGATGAAGTAGGTTCCGCCACTCCCGGTCTTCGATAATTGGACATGAGGACTTCTACGCGCGAGGGATGGCGTTAGAATTCCCATAAAAATGGTGCGTTTACTATGCAGCAACGCACCCTACTGAACTGCTTTGAGTGAACTTTTATTTAGCTTGACAACTTAGGATTTCTTGGTAAGCAATGTAAGTAATTCTTTAATGATAGTGCTAACATCATCTTTCGATATATCAAGGCTACTTTCAGAATTTCCCTCCACTGAAACAGGTGCATTAATGAATTTAGATATGATTTGTCCTCTGGTTGAAATATCTGATTCAGCACCTTTATAAGCAACATAAAAACGTCTTACTGCAAGATCATCTTGTTGTGCCCGCAGCATTTCTTGATAGTTGTTACGATAAAGGCTAGCTGCATATCGCAGTAATGCCAAAAAGAAAGATGAAACAATAAGACTCAGTCCAAGTCGCTTTAAAACCTCTGCTGTTTGAGCCTCAGATTTTCCTAGAGATTCATTAACATCTATCATCAAATTATTTAATTTTCCCAAAGAAGCTTTTAGGTTTGGAATAGCTGCTTGCTGCTTATCTAGAAAAAGCGAAAGCCTGAAATTTAAATCTTCTAGAGCCTTATGATATCCTTTGTCGTTATCATCTTGTGAAGTAAAGTTATTTTTTGTTTCTTTAAGTTGATTAGAAAAAGCTACAATATCTCCCGTTTCTCTAAGCTCACTAATCAACACTTTTACCCTTTCTGCAATATTCTGATTTGGTTCACTAGTTTTTGTACTTTCCAAATCAGCAATTGATTTTCCGATAATCTCTTTAAAAGTAGCATTGTCATAATAGGCTGGAAGCAGTAAGTTAATGTCACGAGAGATTTGTGCTGTCTCAGTGTTTATTTGAGCAAGGGTACGTGGAGTTCCAGCAGCTTCTTCGTTGAGAAGAACATACCCAAAAAAAACTACAACGGCAGAGAGAATAATACCAATAAAAACAGTGGTTTGAAGAAATGTTCGCGATGATTTCTCAAAATGTTTTCGTCGGTCTTCAATGTTATGCAACATATATGGAATATAGTCCAACCCATGCTCAGCATCTTTTTCCCCTTTAGGAAGGGTTGTCCGCAGAGCAGTTAAAAAGCTCTCAGAATTAAGAATTTTTTCCACTGCTTGCTTGAGAGTAGAAGCATTCTCTACTTCTAAATCAACTTCGGTTGTTTTTGGGGAGAATGGTAGAACTTGAAATACAAGCCATAAAGCCACCATCGTTGGCAGCATACGCTGGAGAAAATATAGTGGAGCTACGAGTAAGTTGCTAAAATCAAAAAATGGAAAAAAGCTCAATGGTAGTCGAGATATTAAACTTGATATTAAACTTGCAACGAGATCGAGGATAGCAAATAGAGCAACAAAGTTACGAAGAATACGTTCACTTTTTTCTGTCAAAAAACCCCGGCGTTTAATATATCGGATTGCATAAATTAAAGCTCCGTAAGACAGAAGAGAAAGAGCAATTGGCAGAAAAATAAAAATGATTATTGGAACAAGATTATCCATAAATGTCATCCTCTTTAAAGTCCTTTTTCATTAGACCTGTCCGAAATATAAATAGTGGTAAAGAAAGATGGTAGAACGGAGTTTTA
>NZ_JCACIN010000001.1:0-95127 GCF_059504425.1 Drouetiella sp. | reverse complement strand
TTCTTCCACTACAAAAGGCGATCGCACTCCTCTACTTAAATACCACTGTAATACTCAGGGCGGCAATGGCAATACGATCGTTCTAAATCCGCGTCAGTCTAATCGACGTACACCTTGCCATTGGTGTCTAAGTAGACCGAAGTGTTGCCATCATTGGGGTTTGCGTCTTTGACCGTGACATTCAATACGCCAGCAGTGTCGCCCGCAGCTACGCCAATGTTGAAAAATAGCCTCTCGCTGGTGCTGTCATCGTTGGCTCTCAGCAGCAGACTAGATGGAAGGCGTAGATTTTGTAGCATCACCGATGCGCCCTTTTCCAGCGATCGCGGTGCAGTTTCTCCTACCACCGCATAGGAAATGGGGCGATCGGTCTGGTTGCTCAGGTTAACCGTTGCCCTAAACCCCGTTAGCTTCAAGGTAGCCTGCGGCTCCGGCAACACTTGGGCGATTTGAAACCCAGTATCTGTTAGACCTGTATCTGTCAGAGAAGAAGGGACAGCGATTGCTGGGATAGCCCCTACCGTGAAGCAGATGCCTCCAGCAAGCCATAAATAGCGGAGGGTCTGAAAAGAAAGCTTTTCCATGGGATAAAAGATCACTCAATTTTTTGTTTTGGCTAGAAATTAGACTAGGTTTTTCAAGAATAAGTTTCTTAAGGCACCATTTTGGGGCGATCGCTCCCAAAAAAAGGAGGATGGCTGAAGACGCCTGATCCTCCCTTTCAAAAAGGTAAATTTAGACCAGGATTCAGCCGAAAGAATCCAAATCAAGGGCTTTTGAACCCCCTTGCTGGAGTTGAACCAAGTTTTTGCCAAGCTGCCACCAGACTAGCAAGCCTGTCATGAGCGTCAGCAAAGCAGCAATGCCGTAGGCAATTCCGGTAGGGAAGCCAAAAATCTGGACACCCGAAGCCAGGAAGACGCAGATGCCAGCGCAAATGCCCAGAAACGTCAGGCGGAGCGCAGAGCCTTGAACATTTTCTAGCGTCTGCGTCGAGCGGTTGCGCGCCCACTCGTTCACAGATTGCTTCAGCGTCGCGTCAAAGGCTAGCCCCGAAGTTATGCTTGCAAACAAACCAGCAACCAATAAAAAGTACGGGGGATCGTAGTACACAAATAGCTCCTTGACTGGGATATGGATATTAGCTGAGGGATTTGGATGACATGAAGTTAAGGGGCAGCAGCGTTGCAGCTCTTTCGGCAGAAAACTCTGTGAGTGCGCCGATCGCCGCATTTAGCAAACGGGCAGGTTTCACATCGTCCTTGATGAGATCCCACAATCGCTGAACCTCGGCGGTGTGGAGCCGATCGTCTTCAATCAGCGCCAGGATGATCTGCCGCCTCAATAAGTTACCCTCATCAGACAAGAGGTATTGTAAGCCGAGTTGGGCAGTCGGCAACAGATCGAAGTGAGTATCAGAACGGGCGATCGCAATCAAATTCTCCATCCGCTCCCATTGGAACTTGCCGTCCTTAAACAGCACCTCGATCAGCCGTCGTCGCAGAGCCGCCGATTCGCCCGTCAGCAGCCGCCGCGCCACGTAGGGAAAGGCAACATCGACAATCTTGAAGTCAGGGTTGAGGCTGAGAGCAAGCCCTTCTTGGGTCACGACCGATCGAATAATGAGAGCAAACTTAGCCGGGAGCCGGAAGGGATACTCGTACATCAGCGACGAGAATTTATCGGTAATGGTCTTAAAGTTAAAGTCCTGCACACTTTCGCCCAGGGCATTTCCCAGCACCTCTTCTAAGGCAGGAATGATCGGTCGAATATCGGTTCCTGGCGTGAGAAAGCCCAGCTTGACGAAATCTTGGGCAAGATGTTCGTAGTCCTGGTTAATCAGATGCACCACCGAATCGACCAGCGTTTCCTTAGCCTCTTGATGCAGCTGATCCATCATGCCGAAATCAATATATGCCATCCGCCCATCGGGGGTGGCAAACAGGTTGCCGGGATGTGGATCGGCATGGAAAAAGCCGAATTCTAGCAGCTGTCGTAAGCCAGCCGTCACACCAATTTCGATCAGCGTATCGCGATCGAGATTAGAGTCGCGAATCTTCTGCAAGTCCGTTAGCTTGGAGCCGTGAATCCATTCCAGCGTCAGTACATGCTGGCTGCTATATTTCCAGTAAATCGCAGGAACTTTGACGGTGGGGTCGCCCAAGAAATTTGCCGCAAACTTTTCGGCGTTTTGCCCCTCATTCTGATAATCCACTTCCTCAAATAGCTTGGTGCCAAACTCATCAACGACGAGGATGAGGTCATGCCCCAAGTTCAGAGGCAGCCAGGGAGAAATCCAGTGTGCCGCCCATCGCATCAAGTAAAGATCGAGTGTCAGCACGGGCAGCAGGTGAGGACGCTGCACCTTGACGGCAACCTCCTCGCCTGTGTGCAACCGCGCCTGATACACCTGACCCAGACTCGCCGCCGCGATCGGCTGAGGCGTAATTTGGCTAAAGATTTCGTCGATCGCGTGATCTAACTCTCGCTCAACAATGGCAAAGGCAATGTCCGACGGAAAGGGAGGCAGCTGGTCTTGCAGCTTCACCAGCTCTTCTAGAAAATCCTTTCTAACGAGGTCAGGACGGGTAGAGAGGGCTTGACCGACCTTAATATAGGTGGGGCCTAGACGCGTTAATATTTTTCGGAGTTGGGCCGCCCGCTTCAGCTTCTTTGCCTCAGTTCGGTTGAACCAGTCGTCTTGCTTCAAGCCCAAGACAAAGCCAGCAAACAGCCAAACCACGCTGACGGCTCGCCATAGAGTCCGCCAAGGACGAACCCGATAGTAGCGGGCGATCGCCTCTGCGTCATAGCGCCGCATTTTCTCCAATTGAAATTGACTCACGCGATCTCTGCCTCTCTAACCAGGAATATTTAACCAGGGATTTATAAACATGCGCCCCCAGTGCAACAGGTTCCTCAAGCAGAAACATCATGAGCCGAGGAATTTGCATCGAAGGTTAACTCTAGTATAAGAAACTACATGTATCGATCGCCGACAAAACCCAAAAAAGTTAATTTTTGCATCAGAATTTTTTTGATGTTTTTTCTTATACGAGCCATAATCTCACAAAATGAATAGCCCTGTAAGGTTTCAGGTATTAACCTAACTCAAGGCAGATCCTAAAGAAGCTTTGCGTTAAGCTAAGCTGCATTAAGCCATATATGTATCTTTGTGAAGGGAGAAGGGAGTTGGAGTAAAGAGCAATAAGAAACTGGGGTGTATTTCCGCACCTCCATACCTTATACTCCTTCACTCCTTATTTCTCATTGCCCTCTATTCCTCCAACATTTGCAGTCGATAGAGACTGGCGTACAGCCCGTTTTGTATCAGCAGATCTCCATGGCTACCAGACTCCACGAGCTGACCTTGCTTGAGAACAAAGATGCGATCGACGCTCCGAATGGTTGAAAGCCGATGGGCAATGACGATCGCCGTGCGGTCTTGCAGCAGCGTTTCCAGCGCCTCCTGAATCTTCGACTCAGTTCTGACATCTAGGTTCGCTGTCGCCTCATCCAGCACCAAAATTCCGGGACTGCGGATTGCCGCTCTAGCAAACGCCAAGAGCTGCTTTTCACCCCCCGAAAGATTGGTGCCCCGTTGCCGTAGCTGCGTGTCGTAGCCCTGGGGAAGATTCTCGATAAACTGCGCCACGTTAGTCTGCTCAGCCGCTTTGCGAATTTGGTCGATCGAGTAAGATTCACCCAGAGAAATATTGGTTTTGACATCTCCGGCAAACAGAAAGCCATCTTGCAGAATCACCGCCATGCGCTGCCGTAGCGTTGCTTGAGGCAAATCCCGAATATCTTCACCGTCCAGCAAAATTCGCCCCTCAGTAACATCATACAGACGGCACAGCAGCCGGATGATGGAGCTTTTGCCTGCGCCCGTAGGCCCTACTAGCGCCACCTTTTCGCCGGGACGAATGGTGAAACTGAGATCGCGTAGCACTAATTCATCAGCCTTATAGCCAAAGGAAACATGATCAAAGCAGATCTCGCCAGGAGCTAAAACGGCTGGAGTGGAGATAGCCGCCGGAGCAGAATATTTTGAAGCCGCTACCTGATAGCGTTGCATCTCCTGCTCACCCCAGCCGATCGCCTGACCTGGGTCCCGAATTTCGATCGGCTCGTTGAGAATATCGCTTACTCGCTCCAGAGCCGTCAGCCCTGCTTGGATAGCAGTAAAGCGCTCGGCAAACTGGCGCAGAGGATCAAACAACCGCTGTGCGAACAAAATAAAAGAGGTGAGAATCCCAAAATCTAGAGCCTTGCCCAAGACTAATAGACTGCCTAGCCACAGCACTGCGCCGATCGCTGCCAACGCCACCCATTCCAAAGTTGCCGACACCGCAGAGTCAAAGAAAATGGTGCGATCGACTTCGGTGACATAGCGCTGGTTAATCGTGCGAAAGAGCTGTGAGTTGAACTGCTCACGGCGAAAGAGCTGCACCACGTTGATGCCAACAATGTTTTCTTGCAGCGTCGAGTTTAACGCCGACAGCTCTTCACGGGCTTTGTAGTTCGCCAGTCGATACTGCTGCTGAAAGTAAATAATCAGCCCGGTGATCGGCAGCAGCAGCACCAGCAGCAGCAATGCCAGCTTCCACTGGAGGCTAAACATGACGATCACGAGCACCACCATCGTCAGCAAATCGCTGACTACGCCGATCGCCCCGGTCGAAAACACGTCCCCCAGAGCATCAACGTCACTGGTCAGGCGGGTGATCAGCCGTCCTACGGGGGTGCGATCGAAAAACCGCGTTGCCAAAGCAGTGACATGGTTAAACAGATCGTCTCGGATGTCGGCAGTAATCCGCTGCCCAACCTTCTGAATCAAGTAACCCTGAATGCCGCTCAGAGAAAGCTGGACAATCAGGGTCAAAATCAGCAGCATCACCAGAAGTCTGGCTCCATCTACCAGACCATAGCCCCTCAAAAACCCCATCACAGGCTCGTTTTTGGCTAGAGCAACCGCCTGCCCGATGATAATGGGCTGCATTGATCCAGCCAGCGCCAGCGGGATTAGGAGGACAAGCGCGATCGCCAGCAGTCGAGAGTTGCGCTTGGCGTAGGGAATGACAATGCGGAAGAGCCGCCAGTCTGTTTGTTGAGCTTTAGGCTGGGGCTGAGCCTCCGGAGCCGGAGATGCAATCATAGCGGCAAAAGTGGGGGATGCAGGTGAAAAGTTGGCGATCGAACCCGCCATCCCACTTTAGCGTGCAACGAACCAGAGCTTACGATGGAATGCTATTGCGCCGAAGTTGTAGAAGGTTCGCCAGACGCATAAACCACATCCAGGGCGATCGGCTGAAGGCTGTAGCCCACTACGGGGATGTTTTGACAGAAGAACCCCTGTCTAGAGCGCAGTTCAAACATAGGTTCGCTGCCGCGCTGCCATTCGATTTCGGTTAATACTTTGAATCCCTTCTCGCTGGCTACAAGCTGAACGGGAGTTTTTTTGGAGCGGGTAACGAGTAAGTGAGTCGGGCTAAACATGTGTGAGTCCTTGTAGATGAAATTGAATTTTCTTGTAGATGAAATTGAATTTTGTTGCAGCGCAAGCTTTGCAAAAGCATTGCTCTCAGAACAGGTGACTTCCAACACAGAAGCACCTGCTGAACTGCTGAGCTTTTACAGACTGGCTAAAGACAGACTGGCTAAGGCTAGTTAAAGCCAAAGTGAGCTAAGGCTAAAGTAAGCTAAGCAAGTACAACGACTGGAGATCAGCCTTCAAGTTCCGGGTGAAGTGACCTGCGTGCAGCGCTTAATCGGAACTTTTTGATAGTTGTTGAAATTAGTTTAAGTTTCTTTAAGGGCGTTGCGATCGCTCCATCAGTACGGACAGCCGTAATTAAATCAGGCGAGGTTTCCGTCTACATAAATGAGCTACCGATTATCAAGAATTGACCGCAACTGCCGCATTCACCAGACTCAAAAGCGAACCTGCCTGCTCCTGACCGCCTGTAGCCAGATCGCTGTGGCAAAGATAGACGCGATCGCCCGTCCGATGCAGCAAATCTAAAACCTGACGCTGGAGGCGCTGCTGATCCATTGCCAAAGTATCTTCAGGTGTCCAGAGTCGTCCTAGCCTGTGGCGCAGGAAAAGCGGCGCACCAAACAGCGCCCCGCCTCCCGTCAGCCAAAAGGGCGAACCTGCATCGAGCCAAAACTGCCAGCGATGGGCATGGCGATCGCTGCGATATTGATAAATGGTGGCTAGGGTAACGTGATTGGCATCGCCCATCGGACGCACAGGATAGGGATCAGCCGTAATCGTGCCGTCCCTCAAAAGCTGAATGAACTGCCCGACAGACTCCGCGATCGATCGATCGGTCTGGTCTGACCTCTGAGCTGATCCATGCTGCGATTGCCCAGAAGCCTGCATCAGACGAGTTTCCACTTCCCAGTAGTGCTGCGTTGTTTCCATTAGCTCTCGTAGGGCAGCAAGCTGGTCGTAGGGTAGATGGCTGCCGCCGTACAGAAATCTCTGAATGGCGCGATCGAGCAAGACAATTGGGCTAGAAAGCAAATGCTGCTGCTGTTGCGATCGCTGCGTTTCCAGCCATTGCGTAATCTCCTCGTAGGCTTGAGTTGCCTGATAGCCCAACCGATCCCAGCGCGGAAATGCCGACACAGGCAAGAGCTGCGGCAGTTGAGGATCAGGCACAAAGCAATGATCGATCAGCAACCCTGCCCGCACCGGATCAATGCGCGGCACAACAGACAGGCGAGGGGTAGACTCAGGCAGCTCTTTATCCCACCCATCTCCCCATCTCCCCATCTCTCTGTCTCCCGCTGCTTGACTTAGCAGCACCAGCATCGCCGCCACCGACTCCCGATCGACCAAACGACCCAGCCCTGGATACACCCAGGCGAGCAGCGTCAGCAATGCTCGAATAATCGGCGAACTGGCAAGCGGCTGCTGGTCGTTGAGCGATCGCACTGCAATATTTCTGCGGCTGAGGATTTCCCGTAGGGTGTAGCGGGCGATCGCATCCATGCCGGGAGCAATGATCGCCACATCTTCGGGGCGAACCTGCCCTGTTTCAATGCCGTTGGCAATGAGTTCTGCCGTTTGGCGCAATAGCTCAGCTCTAGAGAGGGTTTGCAGAGTCTGAATCGTGCTGGGCAACTGCGGTAAAAGCATAGGTTCCTGAATCCAGGCGGTGACTAACCCGCCCCAGGTGACTCCCAGACTCTCACCTGGAGTTTGTGCCAGAGTTTCCAGATGGGTACAGCGATCGCGCAAGCCCGCCAGGTACAGAGGATCAGCGCCTAGCCCTAGACGAATTGCCCCGTCTGGATTGTAGGTGAAAGCGCAGGGAATGTTTTCGTCGAGGAAAAACTCGAAGAGCGATCGGGCGATCGCTGGATATTCGTCCAGATCATCGGCCAGTACGGCTCGGTAGCGCTGCTTCAAATGCTTTTGATACACCGGATGCGGCAGCAGATAGCGCCAATACAGCTCGGTAAGGATGCCGTAGGTGAGCAGCCCTCGTTCTAAGCACCATTCCCACCAGTGCTGGAGCGCTTCGCCCATGGCATCCCACAGTTCAGGCGAACCTTCCTGCTCAGGAATCCCCTGCTTCAGCAAAAGAGAAATTTCTTCGTGGGGCGTGCCGCTGACTGCGCAAAGCTGAAGTAAATCTAGCGTACGGCGCACCATAAAGTAGTCGCTAACTCCCTCTTGGCGCAGTCTGCCGCTGAGGAGGAGCGATCGCCAGAGTCGCGTGGCTAGCTCCTGTTCGGTTTCCGGGCGCAGCCGCACCGGAAACTGCGATCGCACCTGCAATGCCTCGGCTAGTTTTTCAGCTAGAAGCGGATAAAACAACCGCACTTCATCTTGAAAGAAGCCTAGAGGCGTAGCGGAATCGCAGATGTGCCTGCCGTCTGTTGCCGCCGTGATCCGATTGGTCAAATCCAGCCGATTATCGCCGATCGCTGCAAAAATTAGGATGCTCGGCGGAATTTGATGACGCGCCTGCGGCTGACCCTCTACCCGCCTGATATCTGACCAGACGCAAAACTGCTCAATCAGCCGCGTGGTTTTGCCGCTGCGAGTAGAGCCAGTAATCCAAACAGAATCAAAAGACACCTATTGCCCTTCAACGAATTTGCTATGATACTACGTACTTTACAGAGGTTTTACCTATATTTCATCAGCGCTTTTTTGGTAGCGTCTAACAACAATCTGGAGAGCTAAGGGCAGTTTTCTGATCCTCACCCAGCCCCAGCCCTTCGATCGCAACAGACCCTCATCCAGTTAAGTCTTCAATGGCTGGTTTTTCAAAGGGTGATTTTGATGTTGCATTAGACCTTAATATTAGACCTCTAACTTAATTTTGTCTGAGCCAACAACTTCTGATTCAATTCTGATTTAAACATGAGGAATTCATTTGCGGCTTCTGTCAGAAGCTATTTTCGTAGCTCAAATCGCTGGTTTTTGAGAACACCTGAGCGTGCTCTAGACCAGGCCTACGATGCAGCTATTCTGATTAAGAGTTTAGAGGATGCGCATTTTGGCGGCAACAGAGTTGCTTTTGACTCAGGAAATTATAGCCGTAGTGCCCAAAGCTATTTTGAGTCAGAGCTAAAAAAGAACTTAGATATTATCAAAATTCGCCTAGCTGAATTTAAAGCGAGTAGCTCCATTCTTCGCCTCTCCAGCCAAGCAACAACTGAGGTGCAGCTAGAAGATAACTCTAGCGATTTTCAAGGTCTTAATGTCGTCGATCGACCTAACTTAATTCTAAAGAAATTGCGGTTTATTGATGAGATTTTGGCACGCTACGAGAACCGATCGACTAATCCTCTCTCGCCTGTTGTCGTCAGACAACCCAAAGCGATCGCGGTTAATTCTGCCGATCGATCGAGTTTAATGGCGGATTCTAATTCGGCACGCAATCTGAATATCGAATCAGACAAAAAGCTGCTCGCAGATAAGACGGGTGTGCTGCCCCGCTCAATCCTAGACACGGTCGATCGCATCCGGCGAGATCTTGATCCCGAAGCTGAGGAGCAGGTGGTTCAAACCTTTCGTCAATCGAAGGTTAAAACGGGTATTGCTATCCGTTTTTTGCTATTGCTAATTATCGTGCCTTTGCTGACTCAACAAGTTTCTAAGAATTTTTTGGTTGGACCTATTGTCGATCGCTATAGAGCGGAGCATGAAGCCGCGGATGTTTTTATCAACTACGAACTAGAGGAAGAGGCATTAGATGAATTACAGCAGTTTGAACAGCGTTTGCGCTTTGAAATACTGATTGGCAAAGTTCAGCCTAAAGAAGAATCAGAAATTTTGGAGAGGGTGAAAGAGAAGGCGGAAGAAATTGAAACCGCCTACCGCAGTATTGGCTCAGATGCGATTAAAAATATCTTCTCGGATATGCTGGCGCTAGCGGCTTTTGCGATCGTCATAGCCACCAGCAAGCGCGAAATTGCGGTTCTCAAGGGCTTCATGGATGAGGTCGTCTACGGACTCAGCGACAGCGCCAAAGCTTTTATCATCATTTTATTCACCGATATGTTTGTGGGGTTTCACTCACCCCATGGCTGGGAGGTGCTGCTAGAAGGAGCCTCTAAACATTTAGGCTTAGCTGCAAGCCACGACTTTAATTTTTTGTTTATTGCTACCTTTCCCGTCATTTTAGACACCATCTTTAAATACTGGATTTTTAGGTATCTCAATCGGGTGTCTCCCTCTGCCGTTGCAACCTACAAGAACATGAACGAGTAGATCTTCATCATGCCCCCAAAGCTCACGCCCGACTTGGTTTCTCTGCCGTTAGCCCATAGCGCTGCAAAATTTGGGGTTCGGGATTTGACGCTGTTGGGGTTAGGTTCCATCTTGGGCACAGGCGTCTTCGTCGGAATTGGCATCGCGGCTCATGTTGCCGGGGCAGGAGCGATCGCCGCCGTCATCATGGCTGCCCTCATGGCGCTAGGCAACGAACTCAACGCTGCGCAGCTGTCAGTTCAGCGATCGGCAACCAGCGGTACCTATGAGTATAGTCAAAAATATTTGAGTCCTTGGCTCAGATTTACGGCTGGATGGGCGTTTCTGCTAGCGAAAGTTGCTTCGGCGGCAACTGCCGCGCTGGGCTTTGCCGGATATTTGCTGAACGTGTTGGGCCAACCTGATTCCCTATGGCTGATGCCGATCGCGCTGCTCCTGATCGCGCTACTCACTCTAATCTTGCTGCAAGGTCTGCACCACGCCAGTTTTTCAAGGCGCTTGATGGTATTCGTGACGCTGCTTTCGCTGCTGATTTTTCTGGGAGCGGGGTTGGGATCAGCAGGGGAGATCGTCCTACCCATCTATTGGGATGCCAGTGGAGACTGGGATGTCAATGGAGATTGGGATATCAATAGAGATTGGGATACCAGTGGAGAGGGAGCGATCGCATCCATTCTCCAGGCAACGGCTCTCATGTTTGTGGCATATTTTGGCTTTGGACGCATGGCTTACCTGAGTCACGCTGTCCGCCAGCCTCGCCGCACGATTCCCCGATCCGTCTTGGTGCTTCTCAGTGGAGTCCTGCTGCTGTACTGGGGTGTGGCGATCGTTGTCCTTAAAGCCCTAAGCGCTGAAACCCTGGATGGCGCAGTCGAAACTTATGTCGCGCCGCTGGCGATCGCCGCCCGTCAGCTTGAGATGTCAGGCATTGCTCAGATCGTGGCAATCGGTGCCCTGACTGCGCTGCTGACCACGCTGCTCAACCTTATGCTAGATTGCGCCCAAATGCTGCAATCTATGGCAGAACAGCATGATATTCCCCAGAGCTTTGCCCGCTTTAATGCAGCCGGAACCACGCCGACGCTGGCAGTTTTGGCGGTGAGTGGGGCGATCGTCGGTTTCATTGGGGTCGGTGATGTCCAAACAACCTGGTCATTTAGCGCCTTTGCGCTACTCATTTACTGCGCCATTACTCAGCTAGCCGTTCTAAAACTATCGGCGCAAGAGCGGCTCTATCCCCGACTTTTCCCACAGCTAGTTTTTTGGGGCTGTCTATTTCTGGCATTTTGGGTCGATTGGCAAGTCTGGCTGGTGAGCTTGGGGCTGCTAGTCGTGGGTCTAATTTGGCGCGGCATTAACCAGTGGAGCGATCAGCAGTCTCAGGATTAACTGCTGCGAGAGTAAATGTGCTGATGGATTTGGGTGCGGATTAGCAGAAATCAGAGAGAATTGAGAGATCGGCAGAGGGTGGCGTTATGGCAGGGGTGAGGTGGAAATGGGTCGGTGGACTGCTGATTAGCGCGATCGCCCTTTTGAGTTTGAGCGGCTGCGCGACGGTTATTAGCCAAATCAATCGCAACATCGGCAATCCCCATTTGCTGTTGGGCAATCCTAGCGCGGCGATCGCCAGTCTCTCTACGCCCAGTAACTACCTCATTTCTAGACCTCAATACGCTCTGTCCTACAACCGCGATAAGGGCATTCCCAACTGGGTGAGCTGGCAGCTCAACGAAACCTGGCTAGGATCGCTGCCGCGTCCACAGTTTGAACCAGACACCTCTCTGCCTAAAGGCTGGTATCAGGTTAGCCCCGACGACTACACGGGCAGTGGCTTCGATCGCGGTCATGTGCTTCCGGCAGCCGATCGCAATCGTGACCCCCAGGACAGCCAATCCACCTTTTTGATGACCAACATTCTGCCGCAAGCCGCCGACAGCAATCGAGGGCCTTGGGAACAGCTAGAAAGCTACTGCCGAGCTTTAGTCAGAACAGGCAAAGAGCTTTACATCGTTGCGGGGTCGGCAGGAACAGGCGGAGTCGGGGAAAAAGGCAAGCGATCGATCATCGGGCGCGGCAAGGTTGCCGTTCCGGCAAGCACCTGGAAAGTGATTGTGGTACTCGATCGCTCTGGGTTAGGGCTAGCGGACATCACGACTTTGACACGCACCATTGCCGTCAATATGCCCAATCAGCAGGGCATCAAAGATCGCAAATGGCAGGACTTTAAAACCTCGATCGACGAAATTGAAAAGCTGACGGGGTATAACTTGCTTTCCAATGTTGCTCCAGCCGTGCAAACTGCGATCGAAGCCCTATGAGCCGTACGCCGACGCTGAAATTCGATCGCGGCACTCTGCTGCTGCACCCGCCGCCACGCGGTAAAGCCTGGGTGGATTTTGCGACATGGGACGATCGCGTTGAGCGGTTTCGGGTGCCTGCTCTTCAGTATCGGGCGCTGGTGGAAACCCTCCAGGCAGAAGGGACAGCCTTTACCGACGAAGCCAAAGCTTTTGTCCCCATTCAGCTCAATGCCCAGATGGAGCGATCGCCCTATCCCCATCAGCAGGAGGCTTTGACGGCTTGGATAGCAGCCGGACGACGCGGCGTTGTGGTCTTGCCTACTGCCGCAGGTAAAACCTATCTGGCACAAATGGCGATGCAGGCAACGCCCCGCAGCACGCTGATCACGGTGCCGACTCTCGACTTGATGCACCAGTGGTATGCCAATCTGCTGGCGACCTTTCCCGATGCCGAAATTGGGCTATTGGGGGGTGGCTCCCGCGATCGCACCGCCATTCTAGTTGCCACTTACGATAGCGCCGCCATTCATGCCGAGTCTTTGGGCAACCGCTATGCTCTGCTGATCTGCGATGAGTGCCACCATCTGCCCAGCGACTTTAATCGGGTAATTGCCGAATATGCGATCGCTCCCTATCGGCTAGGTTTAACCGCCACACCCGATCGATCGGACGGCAGGCACGTTGATCTGGATACCTTGCTGGGGGCGATCGTCTATCACCGCACAGCAGAAGACTTGGCGGGTCATGCCCTTGCCCGCCACGAAATTGTTCAGCTCAAGGTGGAGCTATCGCCGCCAGAGCGCCAGCGCTACGATCAGCTGATTGCCATCCGTAATGACTTCTTGCAGCGATCGAATATTTGGCTGGGCAGCATGCAGGGCTGGCAGCGGTTTGTCCAGGCAAGCGCCCAATCTCAAGCCGGACGACGCGCTATGTTGGCTCACCGTGAAGCCAGAGCGATCGCCTTGGGCACCGAAGGCAAGCTGCGGATTTTAGCTGAGCTGCTAACAAAGCATCATCCTGAGCAAATCCTGATTTTTACCAATGACAACGCCACCGTTTACCGTATTTCTCAAGAATTTTTGATTCCGGCTCTCACTCATCAGACCCCCGTCAAAGAACGCCACGAGATTCTGCAAAATTTCCGGGAAGGAAAATATAAAACGCTGGCAGCGTCCCATGTGCTGAATGAAGGCGTGGATGTGCCGGAAGCAAGCGTCGCCATTCTCCTGTCAGGTACGGGGTCGGCGCGCGAGTATATCCAGCGCTTAGGGCGGGTATTGCGCAAAGGAAAGGCAGAGAAATTTGCGCTGCTCTATGAAGTGGTTGCCGAAGAAACCACGGAAGAAGGGGTATCGCGCCGCCGTCGTCAGTCTCCTAAGTCTTCCGCCCAGCTAGAGCTAGTTGCGCCGCCTGCCTATCCTCAGCCCATCCGCGAAACCCGCCGCGCTGCCGAGGCATCTGCCCCCTATGGCATCGAATCTGGATCGGGTGAAATCGAGCCTGACGCGATCGCCCCTTCCTCAGAAGTGGAGTCAGACCTAGGAAAGTAAGTGTCCCTCTCAAAAAAAGTTGAAAAAGCTACATAAAAATCAAGTAACTTACTTAAAATCTTCCAGATACCGAGAATTAAGCAAGTATAATTGGTAACATAGGGTGATCGAGCTTTCTCATTAATTACCGATCAAATTATTACCAATCAAATTTATGGATCTCGAAGAGTTGGAGTCTCTCACCCGCGACACAGTAGAACAGGCGTTAAACCAGCTTCATGCCGCCAGTTTGCTAGCAGCTCAACTGGAAAGACAGATTGCCGAAACGGGACGATCGGTACAAGCCTTGAGCCAAACTCTAGAAACTTTTTTGACAGAACAGCGCCAATCGGGTGATTCTAGTTGAAGTCTTTCTGGATTTTACGCAGCCAATTTCTAGATGGGCTTTCAAACCAGCGGGTTCTCTAGCGTCTCATGAATAGTCTGTCTCAAGTGGGCTAAATTGACTGGCTTGACCAAATATTGAACTGCGCCCAAATCCAGCGCGCGTTGCCGATCGACCTGAAACGCGAAAGCCGAAACCACGATGACTGGAATCGATCGCCATTCTGAATTCTGCTGAATCTGCTGAAGCAGCGTGTAGCCATCGATATCCGGCAGCTTTAGGTCTAACAAAATGAGATGGGGTTGGAATTGGGTCATAGATGCCGCAAAGGAATTTCCTTGCTCTAAGCTCATCACATCCCATCCATAGTGTTCTAAGTAGTCGCTCATCAGCTGGCGGCTAGTGGGATTATCTTCAATCAACAAAATACGCACAGGCGATCTCGCACCAGATGCCGGAGTGGGAATCATCGTCTATACCATCTCTATGACTTAGGTTAGATATCCCTTGAAAGACCCACAAACCACTATGAAGAGCCATATGGAATTGTCGAAAATCTCATGAACGCAGGGTTGGTAGAACGCTCATTTTTCTCAAGAAACCCGTTTTTTGACTGACGAGTATTGTAGCGCGAGAGTTTAAGAAAAGACCTGCTCGGATCACATAATAGAACGAGCGCGAGAATATCAAAGGTTTCTATCGTTAAGATATAGCAACCGCCAAGGCAGTTAGGACGGAGACATTTTCGGTGAGGCGCTTCGCGCCCTACCAAAATTTTTTAGAGCAAACTGGCAACAGCTATACGACTTGGGTCAGGCTATACTACTTGGGTCAGAATGAGAGCCTGCTGTTTTATCTACGTTTCACTTCATGCATAAGATTCCTGTTACGGTAATCACCGGGTTTTTAGGGGCGGGCAAAACAACTCTGGTGCGCCATCTACTCCAGAATCCTCAAGGACGAAGAATCGCAGTTTTGGTGAATGAATTTGGTGAGGTCGGCATTGATGGCGACCTTCTGCGATCGTGCCAGGTTTGCCCAGATGAAGACGGGAGCGATCGCTCCTCAAGCTCAAGCCCCGATCTCAACCCCGATCTCAACATTGTCGAACTCACGAACGGCTGTCTTTGCTGCACCGTTCAGGAGGAGTTCCTGCCCGTCATGCAGGAGTTGCTAAAGCGGCGCGACCAGATTGACTGCATTTTGATCGAAACTTCAGGGCTGGCGCTACCCAAGCCGCTGGTGCAAGCCTTTCGCTGGCCTGAGATTCGTACCAGCGCCACAGTCGATGGGGTGATTACAGTCGTGGACTGCGAGGCTCTGGCGCGGGGAGAGCTGGTCGGCGATCTGGATGCCCTGCAAACCCAACGCCAAGCCGACCCCAATTTAGAACATGAAACGCCGATCGAGGAGCTGTTTGAAGACCAGCTAGCCTGTGCCGATTTGGTATTGCTGACGAAGGGCGATCGCCTCGATCTAGCTGCCCAAGACAAAGTGCAGTCTTGGCTGCGGCAAGAGCTGCGTCCCGGCATCAAAATCCTGCCCTGCCATCAAGGCGAGGTAAATCCAGATGTGCTGTTGGGCTTTAATGCTGCGGTGGAGGAAAATCTAGAGAGCCGTCCTAGCCACCATGACACTGAGGAAGAGCATGAGCATGATGACGACATCAACTCAGTACAATTCGTGGTGGATGCCGCCTTTGAGCCGACGAGTTTGGTAAAACGGCTGCAACTGCTCGTGCAGCAGCAGGAAATCTACCGGATCAAGGGATTCGTCTCAGTGCCCCATAAGCCGATGCGATTAGTGTTGCAGGGCGTAGGCGATCGCTTTGACTATTTTTACGATCGTCCCTGGCAGCCAGACGAAGTTCGTCAGACCCGACTGGTGCTGATCGGACAGGGGCTGGATCAAACTCAGATCACTACCGAGCTGCTGGCTGTGAGCTAGTCCTGTGAGCGAATCGAAGAACTCAGCAAGCCGTGATTGGCGTAGGCGGTAAGCTATTCTGGGGCGTGCGTTCTGTCCGTTACACCTAAAGACAGGCAATGAAGAAGTTGTTGAGTTGCTAGATAATGCCTTATGATAGTGGAGCGCAATCTAAGGGCGGATGGCGGAATTGGTAGACGCACCACACTCAAAATGTGGCGCCGAGAGGCGTAAGAGTTCGAGTCTCTTCCCGCCCATAGCTGATAATTTGACTGAATAGCTTAGGCGGTAAAGCCTGAGCTATTTCTGTTCTTAAGTGAAAAATTCTGCTTCACCCGGTTTGGGGATGGCAGAGGGCGATCGCCAAAGTTATGATTGTCGTACAGCATAAATATGAGGTCAATAGTTTTATGGCTCAGCGGCTCAAGCGGTGGGAATCCCCTCGCAACGAGGGCAGAAATGATAAGGGTCGAGGCGGCAGCGCCAGACAGCGGCAGAAGCAAAAGCAGATGAGAATGCTGAAACAGAAGCTAAAGCAGCAGAACGATCTCGGAGGCAATAGAAATGCCGAAGGCGGCAAGAAAAAAGAGGAGAGAACCCTGGTTCTCTCCTCTTTTTTATAGGTTCTTGTGAATAGCGCGATCGCTAGTGGTGGTGATGCTCACCGTGGGAGTGCCCATGCCCATGGTCGTGATCGTGGGAGTGCCCGTGATCGTGAGCGTGCTGGGCTTGGGCGATCGCCAAACTTGGATTTACCGCCAATGCCTGCTCAGACAACAGCGCCTCAATGTGTTCATCCGCCCAATCTGCCGCCATGTGTAGGAAGTCGTGACTGTCGTTGACGCAGGGCATCTGCACATAGGTGATGTCCGGACGCTTGCGCCGCAGGTTGTGAATAATGTGATCCACATCTAGCAGCGTTTCATGATTTTCGGTGGCAAAGCCGATCGGCATAAATACTAGCGCCGTTGCCCCCAAATCAATCAGGTTTCTTGCCGCTAGATCAGCATTCGGCTGTGTCCATTCAATCAGTGGCGTTTGGTGATTGAGCCAGCCGACCGAAATCAGCGGATAGCGGTTGATCAGCTTCTCACGAACTCGCTCGTACAATGCCTGACTTTCGTCAATGCCAGAGGTAAAGCCCTTCGCTTTATGAGGACAGCCGTGATTCATCAAAACGATCGCCGTTTGGGAAGGCAGATGCGCCACCGCCAAATCTTTGACGATTTTCTGATGCACTATGTCCGCCATCAGATCAATATAGGCTGGCTCATTATAAAAAGAGGGAATGTAGCGAATGCCTTTGACCCAATGCTCAGCGCCATTCCATAGCTTTGACAAAGCTTTGTTGACCTGCTCGACCGCGATGCCGCTCGTAAAGATCGAGTCTACGACCAGCAAGGGATAAATCAGCAGCTTGTCGAATCCTTCGGCTTGCACTTGAGTTAAAACTTGCTCTGGCAAGAAGGGCGCACAGAAGTTAAAGGCCTTGAAAACTTTGATGCGATCGCCCCATTTTTCCTTCAAATGAGCCTCAATGCCTTCCCGCTGCTGCTCAAAAATGGCGTTGTGGGGTGAAATGAAGTTGCCATGCTGGTGCCCCCACTCGTGCAGGTCAAAGACAGCCAGCAATTTTGCTAGAGGAGGGTAGACCCAGGTTGGCACCGGGGCAAACTTTGCGGTCAGCAGGTTGAGTGCCTGCTCGTTATAGTTGGCAAAATCTTCGTAGCTTTCCACTTCGCCATAGCCCATCAGCAGCACGGCAACGCGATCAGCTCCTGCGTCGGAGGCTGAAGCCTGGGGTTCTTGAAATTGCAGTTTTTCTGGGGTTGCGACCACGGTTTAACCTCTGTTTCTACGCTATTTTCTGCGTCATTATGTAGGGTAGAGCAGCAGTTCAAGCCTCACTCTGTTTCTCAAGGATAACATCCCCCCATAGGGGATATTCTGTTATAGGAAACATTCTCGAAACTTTGCGTTAAAAAAAGGCGCTAAATTGCCCGCGATCGCGTTGCCCAAACAACGAAAGAGAATCTCTGCCAGTTTCTCAATACTCAATCCCTCAGCATTCGATCACATTAACGGCTAGTCCACCCTGAGAAGTTTCTTTATATTTCACATGCATATCGGCACCCGTTTCCTTCATCGTCTTGATAACTTTATCGAGGGTGACAAAGTGACTGCCGTTTCCTTGCAATGCCATCCGGGCTGCATTAATTGCCTTCACGGATGCCATGGCATTCCGTTCAATACAAGGAATTTGCACCAGTCCACCGACTGGATCGCAGGTCAGCCCTAAGTTGTGTTCCATGCCAATCTCCGCTGCATGTTCGACTTGCTGCGGGCTACCACCGAGAACTTCCGTCAGTGCCCCAGCCGCCATTGAGCAAGCTACCCCCACCTCTCCTTGGCAGCCAACATCTGCCCCCGAAATTGAGGCGTTCTGCTTGTAGAGTAGGGCGATCGCTCCTGCCGTCAGCAAAAACCGCACTACGCCATCAGAATTTGCATCTTGACAAAAGCGTGTGTAGTAGTGCAAAACGGCTGGAATGATTCCCGCCGCGCCGTTAGTTGGCGCAGTCACCACCCTACCCCCAGCAGCATTTTCTTCATTGACAGCTAGAGCATACAAATTCACCCAATCCAAAATGCTCAATGGATCTTGCAGCACAGGACTTGGCGGTTGCCTCAAGTTTTGTAGGCTCAAGTTTTGTAGGCTCAAGCTACGATACAAATCTGGCGCGCGCCGCTTGACTTTTAAGCCACCGGGCAAAATTCCTTCAGTGGTACAGCCCCGATCGACACAATCCTGCATTACATCCCAGATCCTTAGCAGCGCCTGTCGCACTGCCGCCTGAGATTGCCAAATGGCTTCGTTTTCCAACATTAGCTGGCTAATGGATAAATGGTGCTGCTGACATAGATTTAGTAGCTCAGCTGCTGTCTGAAAGGGATAGGGCAAGATATTGTCTGCTAGAGGCGTCGGATGGTGAATTGCCTCTTCGTTCACCACAAAACCACCGCCGATCGAATAGTAGGTTTTCTGAGCCATGTCGTGACCTGCTGAGCCATAGGCAGTAAAGCGCATACCGTTGGGGTGGTAGGGGAGCGATCGCCCGCAAAACACCAGATGTTCTGACTCTCGAAATTCAATAGTCTGCTGTTTTAGCAAAGATAGGCGCTCAGTGCTACGGATGCGCTGGATATTCATCTCAATGGCTGCTGGATTAACCTGATCAGGAACTTCCCCTTCCAAACCCAGCAATACTGCGATATCACTGCCATGTCCTCGTCCAGTAGCACCTAATGATCCAAAGAGTTCTACCCGAATGAATTCGACTTGTGGCAATTGTCCAGCATGGAGTAACCCTGTTGCAAATTGCAGCGCTGCCCGCATGGGGCCAACTGTATGTGAGCTGGAAGGCCCAATTCCTACCTTGAACAGATCAAAAACGCTGATCGCCATCAAAATTCCTGCCTAATGCTGAACTCACCCAGTAACCCGGATTTGGAAGGTTTTTGTTGTGAGGTGAGCGAAGCTCACCTCACAACAAAAACCTTCCGACTTTGCACTCTCAACTACTGCGAAGTTAATCACTGAGATAGCTCTGATTGTAGGTGTAAAAGTTCTTAGAGCCGCCTGTAAACTGCATTGCCTTTATGGCTGTCGCCAGCTTCCTCAGAACATTTTTGGTGGAGTGCTTCGCGCTCCACCAAAAATTTCCCTGTCCTAACCGCCTTGGCGGTTGCCACAACTTAGAAATCACTCCATGGCATATCGAGATATCAGCGTTACGCTGTCTGCACAAGACCATCAGGAGATTTAGAGAAGCGATCGCCTGAACTGGTTGGCTTCAAAAACGACTACGACCTACCACAACCTTAATGAATATTGAAATGCTGCTAAACTGACAGAACAGATGGCTGATACCTTGCTAGCTGTGGGAAGCGAGGCAATAAGCAGCGAACATTTATCGGGGAAAAGAAGATGTCTAAAGAGAAAAAAGGCAACAAAGAGACCAAAAAGCCAAAGGGAGAGGCTGGATCTAAAAAAGAGAAGAAAGATCCCAAGCGATATGACGGTATGGGGGGCAGGTAGTGTCGAGCTGCTCGACCTTCAGTTACCTCTAAGGCTAGAAGGGGCAGATCTGCCCCTTTCAAATCACATCAACCCTACAGAGTTTCAATCATCTCTGATTTGGAAAACCTCACCTTAGCCAGCTCGGCATATTTGTCGTCGTCTGCCCGATAGCCCGCTGCGCAAGCTACCACTGTGGCAAATCCTTTTTGGGGAAGTCCCAGTACCGAATCGTACTTGGCAGGATCGATTCCCTCCATGGGGCAGGTGTCAACGTTTAGCAGAGCGGCACAGGTCATGAAATTACCCAGTGCAATGTAGGCTTGTCGGGCTGCCCATTCATTGGCTTGGAGGCTGCGTGCGCCATAAATCACGTCACTGACTATGACGTTACGATAGCCCGCTATAGATTCTGTAGAGACATTGCGTACTTCAGCGGTGCGAGCCACAAAGCGATCGACATCCTCGGTCGTCAGATTTTTGCGGATGGTGAACACCACATAGTGAGAGCAGTCGGTCACCTGCGCCTGATTCCAGGAAAGCGGTCTTAGCTGTGCTTTCAGGTCTGCACTGGTGATGACCAAAAACTTCCAGGGTTGCAGCCCGTAGGAAGAGGGCGTTAGCACGAGGGAATCTTCAAGCGCTGCCCAGATTTCTGGTGAAATCACCTGGGCAGGGTCAAATTTTTTGGTTGCGTAGCGCCAGTTGAGATGTTCCAGCAAGTCTGTTGTTGTGGTGGGAGTCATAAGTAGAAGGAATAATTCGGACTCTGTTTGACCCTGTTGATCATACTGCACAGGATTTAAGCCGTCTGTGTTGGCAACTATAGAATTGACAATTATGGCTGTCGCCCGTTTGGTTAGGGTGGTCGCTATATTGCCAATCCTCAGTGGATCGCAAGGCTTACACTCGATCCCCCCAACCCTCTTAAAAAGAGGGCTTCAGAACTCAAAGTTCCCCTTCTTGAGGGAGATCGAGGGGGATCAGACACAAGCATTTTTAGCGTGAGCATTGGTTTGCGATCTACTGACCCTACTCAAGCAGACTGAACTAAGCTATGTCTGAGTGCGTACTAATCCATGAATAATCTCATGCCTGAATGGGTCTTACCGCCTGAAAACTTAGCTCTTTTATCCAATGAAGTTCATGTCTGGCAAGCTTCCCTGCGTCAGCCTCCAGAACAGGTTGAACGTCTGGCAAAACTTCTATCAGTCGAGGAGCAGGACAGAGCTGCCCGGTTTCGGCGGGAGCGCGATCGCCTCCACTTCATTAGCGGACGCGGCTTGCTTCGCGAGATGTTAGGGCGCTACTTGGCGATCGCTCCCGCTCAGATTCAGTTTGGCTATGGCGATCACGGCAAGCCTTTTGTCGTTTCTGCGCCTGAGCTGAAGCTCACCGATCTCCAGTTTAATATGTCCCATGGGCATGAGCTGGCGCTGTATGCCATTGGTCGCGATCGCCCTGTGGGGATTGATGTGGAATATGTTCGTCGTCCTGTCGCCGATTTGGAGCAGTTGACGCAACGATTTTTCTCTAAACGAGAACATGCGACGCTACTAGCTTTGCCGCCCCATCAAAGAGTCAAGACATTTTTTCGCGGCTGGACTTGTAAAGAGGCTTATCTCAAGGCGATCGGAACTGGGTTGACTGAACTAGATCAGGTTGAAGTGGCTCTGACCCCCGACATCCCCCCTAAACTCATTCTTAGTTCTGACTCAACAGGCTGGTGGCTTCACATTCTAGAACCACAGCCTGACTATACGGCAGCACTGGTAGCTGCGATCGCTGAGCCAAGCCAGCCCCCCCATCTGCACTATTGGCGAATAGGCAGCGAATAGGTGGTAGTCCTCAAAATGTAATGATTTTTTAGGGGGTGGGCTTCGCCCACCCCCTAAAAAATCATTACATGAATACCAGTACCGAATAAGTTTCTAAATTGGCAAGATCGCAAACTTTTCAAAAGTCATGGTTGCCGGAAGTGTAAGCGTTTTCCCAAGGTGTATGATGAGAGAGCTTAATTTTTAGAAAGATTTGCTGTAGGAGACTTTCCGATGCTGACTCTTAAGATTGTTGTTTATATCGTTGTTGCATTTTTCTTGGGGCTATTTGTTTTCGGATTTCTGTCAAACGATCCGGCTCGTAACCCTAACCGCCGGGATCTTGAATAGGAAGCTTGCTCTCAGGTCATAGGTCTATCATCAGATACCTGTTAGCTCCTGAGTCAGTGTTGAGGACGGCTAAAGGTCTGAATTTGGGCTGTCCGTCTGTCGTATTTCGATTAGAGTATGCCCTATTCGGTTCCACCGCCTCTACCTCCAGTCGTCAACCTTCTGTCGTCTGAGAAAGTATCTTCACCTGTTCATGCCAGTCCTCATCCCGCCGCAAAGGCTGAGCCAGAGTTCAGCAGATCTGTGGGTGGCTCTGAATTAAGCGATCGCTCCAGCCCTGCGTTGCCCGTGGAGTCCTCTCAGGCGGCTGCTCTGGGTCAGCCCCTTCAGATCAGCCTAGCAAATGCCCCTGAGTCGCTACCTGAACAGGAGGGTAAGGCAAAGCTTTCGGAGGGGCAAGGGTTCATGCTGGCTCAGAGGCAGAGTAGCGTCAAGCTGCCAGAAATTAGCGCCTTGGCGCGAAACGCGATCGCTGGTTCGGATGCTGCTTCAAGGCGATCGATCAATCTTGTCCAAGCCTTTAGATCGGCTCCACTACCTGAAGTTCGATCAAGGGGAGGGGCGGCGATCGCGCAGGCTGGAACGCTGCAAGACGAGCAGTCTATCGATCAGTCGTTGCCTTTTCCGCCACCCGATCCCCTGCCTACGCCTACGCAGACTACGCCCATACCCACGCAGCCTGCCCCCCAGCCTCCAGTTCCCAACACTCCGGCTCCATCGGCTCCCACAGATGGACAGATTCTGACGATTCCGACCCAGCCACAAGCTCCTCCACAAACTCCTCCACAAGACCCTCCGCAACCTCCTGCGGGTGTCCCTGAAGCCGCTCCAGACGGTCAGCCGCCTGCTGCCCCGGTGACTGAAGTGATTGAGCTGAACGCCGATCGCCAGGAGTATGAACAGCAGCAGCAGGTGTTCACGGCAGAAGGGAATGCCGTCATGCGGTTTCGTCAGGCGGTTTTATCTGCCGATCGCATTCAGGTGAATTTGCCTAACCGAATTGCGGTGGCGGAGGGCAACGTGACCCTGACTCGTGGACAGCAGGTTCTGAAGGGTCAGCGCTTTGAGTACAACTTTGTTCAGGGTGACGGCACGGTGTTTGCGGCATCGGGAGAGCTAAATGTGCCTGCCGCCACCACCGACTTTTCGACCGCGCCGCCGCTGCCCGGAGCGATCGTTCCCGGACAGTCGGTGGGCAACCAGGTGAGTGCGGGTCAGCCGCTCCAGGTTACGGGTAGCGCAGGAGGCATCACCTTTGGCGCATCGGGAGGCGGTCAGCCAAACAGCAGCGGCTTAGCGGGACAAATTAACCGTTTGCGCTATGAGGCTGAGCGGGTGGACTTTACGCCAGAGGGTGGGGTGGCAACCAATGTGCGGCTTACCAATGATCCCTTCTCGCCTCCAGAACTCGAAATTCGCACTCCCCAGCTCACCTTTAGCCGCCTGACTCAAACAACGAGCCTCTTGCGCGCGCGCAACCCGCGAGTAGTGTTTGATCGCGGTCTTTCGCTGCCGCTGTTTCGCAACAGCGTTGTGTTTGGTAGACAGCGCAGCAGTTCGGGTTTGGTGCAGTTTGGATTTGACCAAGACGAGCGGGGCGGCTTCTTTATCGAACGACCGTTTGAAGTGATTGCGACTCCGACTGTGCAATTCACCCTCACGCCGCAAATTTTGCTGCAACGCGCCTACGACAACGGCGATTTCTTGGGCGGTTCGGCTTTTGGATTGCGATCGATCTTCACCGCCAACCTCAGCCCCACAACTCTGTTCGCAGGGGAAGCCTCACTCACTAGCCTCGACCTGGGAGAAGTGGACAGCAACCTTCGAGCCAATGTTGGCGTTGAGCAGCAGATTTGGAACCATCGCCTGTCGGTAGGCTACACGTTCCGCGATCGCCTGTTTAATGGCTCCTTGGGCTTTCGGAATGTGCAAAGTAACTTGGGCATTGTCCTCAGTTCGCCCCAAGTCCGTTTGGGCAATACGCAAATTAATCTCACCTATCAGGCAGGTGTGCAGTTCTTAAATTCTGAGGTTGATGCAGACAATCCTCTTTTGCCACCGTTGCCACGCGCCAATAACCGGATCAATTTGACCCGCTACCAGGTTACTGCCAACCTCAACCGCACCTTTTATCTGTGGATTGGCACTGCGCTACCCCCAACCGCAGATGCAGGATTGCGCTTCACTCCCAACCCTGTGGTTCCTTACTTGGCGATAGATACTTCCCTAAGAGGCACAGCCAGTCTTTATAGCAATGGTGATACTCAGAATAGCCTGACGGGTACGATCGGGCTTTCGGGGCAGTTTGGGAATTTCTCGCGTCGTGCGTTTGATTACACGGCTTTCCGGATTGCCTATTCTCAGACGGTGCTAGATGGCAAGTCGCCTTTCTTGTTCGATCGCATTGAAGATGAGCAGGTGTTGACTTTGGGCTTTACCCAGCAGATTGTGGGACCGATTAGGTTTGGGGTGCAAACCTCTCTCAGCCTAGATCAAGGGCGCACGATTGATACGATCTACACGCTGGAATACAGTCGGCGCACCTATGCCCTTGCTCTTAGCTTCAGCCCGATTCGCAATGCGGCGGGTATAACGCTTCGCATCAGCGACTTCAACTGGTTTGGCGATCCGGGGAGGTTTTCAGGAATTGGTGCCCCTCCGGTTTCCAACGGCGTTCAGCCTTCTAATTAGGTTTTCTCTAACTAGGCTTCTCTAACTAGACTCTCTCTAAAAAGGCAGCGCATTCCACATGGGGGGTTTGGGGGAAGAAGTCTGCGGGACGAACTCGCGTGATGCGATAGCTCTGGCTCAGCAGCTTGAGGTCGCGCGCCAAGGTTGAGGAATTGCAGCTTACGTAAACAATGCGATCGGGCAGGATGCTGAGTAAGGTGGCAATGACGCTTGGATCGCAGCCTTTGCGGGGCGGATCGAGCAGCACAATATCTGGGTGAACCTCTAGCTGAGGCAGCAGAGCCTCAACGGTGCCAACTTGAAAGGTGACATTAGTAATGCCGTTCAATGCCGCATTCACCTGAGCCTGTTCGACGGCTTCGGGTTGCACCTCTAAAGCGATCGCCGCTTTGAGAAACTTTGCCAACGGCAGGGTCATTGTGCCAATGCCACAGTAGGCATCGACCAGCACTTCGTGACCTTGTAGATTTAGCTCAGACTCGATCGCCTTGAGCAACCCTTCTGCCTGTTCGGTGTTCACCTGAAAGAAGGTGTTGGGCTGAATTTGAAACTTCAGTCCGGCAAATTCTTCGGTCAAGTAGCCTTGTCCAATAATGCACTGCGTCTCTGCCCCAAAGATGGCGTTAGTGCGATCGGGATTCAAGTTTAAACAAATGCCCACCAGCTCAGGATATTTTGTCATCCAGGTTTGAGCCTGTTCTTCTAACCCGATGAGATTTCCTTCTTTCGTCACCAGCGTCATCAGCACTTCACCTGTCCGTCGCCCCACCCGCAAGCTCAAGTGGCGCAATTTGCCGCGATGTTTGGCTTCGTCATAGATACCCCAGCCGCGCTCCTGGATGTCTTGCTTGATCTGCGCCAAGAAAGGATTGAAGCGATCGTCTTGAATGGGGCACTGGTTGAGGTTAATCAACTGATGGCTGCCCTTCTGGTAGTAGCCCGCCTGAACTTGCCCAGTTGCCGATCGCATCAGCGGATAGGTCGTCTTGTTGCGATAGCCCAGCGGTGCAGAGATGGCCAAGACTGAATCAATGGGGATGTCGGCAAAGCCGCCGATACGTTCTAGATCTTGAATAATTAGGTTGCGCTTTGCCTGGAGCTGAAAGTTGTAATCGACATGCTGCCACTGACAGCCGCCACACTTGTCGGCAACAATGCAGCCCGGTCGCACCCGATGCTCTGAGGCTTCTAAGACTTCCTGTAGCTTGCCGTAGGCATACTGAGGCTTGACTCGCATCAATCGTACCCGAACGCGATCGCCTGGAACGGTGTCTGGCACAAATACAACCCTGCCTTCCCAACGCCCAACGCCATCGCCATTGTTGCTTAGGTCAGCGATCGCGATCTCTAGTAGCTGCCCCTGCTGCCATTCGGATGGCAATTCAGATTGTAATGTTTCGGTTTCCATACTCTCAATCCTACTCCCCTAGCTCCATTGCTGACTATTAGGCAGTTCGTTGACTCCATAGGGTGGATTGCTTAAGCGAAATTAGGAAAGGCTGAAGCAGAATTGATAAAGCCTTAAGCAAAATCAGGAAACGAGTTAGCAAAATCAGGAAACGAGTTAGCAAAATCAGAAAACGAGTTAGCAAAATTAAGCAAGGCTTGAGCAAAATCAGGAAACAAGTCAGCAAAATTAAGCAAGGCTGAAGCAAAACCAATCAGCGCTTTGGCGATCGCTGTGAAAGGGTGTTTGAAAAGTGTCAATGACTATCCAAACTGCCCCCACATTCCCCAATTCTGGGGGACTGTGAACAAGAATTGAGTCGAAAGCTTCCTGAAACTGTGGGGTTGGGGAGCAAAGGCGGAACATTTGAATCTTTCCAGATATCTTTATAAGGGCTAGAGCGATCGCTAGATTGCTTCTGGAGCTTAGCCGGGAGGGGGGAGTGAAATCTCGATATGACTCCTTATTGCTTGAGCTTAGACTAAGGCTACGCAATGTACAACTTTCCTGAAACACCGTAGAAACAGCCCTCACCCTAGCCCTCTCCCAGCAGATGATGAAATTCAGCGCTGGTTGTGGGAGTCCAAAGATCTCAGTAGTGTTGTCTGATAAGCTTGACCCTATCAGCAGCGATGAGTGAATCTATAGCTCAGCGTAATATGCCCATGCACACCGATCGCAGAGAGCCGATTGGTTGTAATGGAGCAGTGATACTGGTGCGGGTAAAGGTGATGTTAAGTGGTACGGAGTTAGATGAATGAATGATGGTCTAGTTTCCATAAAAAAGATAACCAAGAAGGTGCTTCCCTCTCCTCTCCTTCAGATTCTGCGAAGAGCGCTTGGCAAAGATGATCCATCTCGCTACGCTTCGCTTCCTCGATATAAGGGCAGATCTGAAACAGTGTTGCAGTGCTGCATTTCCTATAACAGACATGGGGGCTACTGTGTACCGTTGTCATCTCTTCATCGACCCGCCACACAGAAGATTTTATCGGGTAGAGTCTGGGAACCTAAAACCATTGAGTTCATAACAAGTCATTGTGGATCAGGTGACGTTATCCACGCAGGCACCTATTTTGGCGACTTTGTCCCGGCGCTCTCTAGAAAATGTTCTCCTCATGCAAAAATTTGGGCATTTGAACCCCATCCAGAAAGCCATCAATGCGCGCTGATTACGATCGCCCTCAACAGCCTCCGCAATGTGGAGCTTATCAATGCTGGTTTAGGTTCTCAACAAAGTTCTATGTCGCTGGTGGTCGCTGACCAAGCGGGTCAATCGTTTGGAGGAGGCAGCAAACTCGCCGAATCAGAGGATGACTTTGTGGGTCAGGCGATTGAAGTGAAAATCTTAAGAATAGATGATGTTATTCCTCCTGATAGAAACGTATCAATTATACAGTTGGATGTGGAAGGCTTTGAACAACAGGCACTAGAAGGGGCGATCGCAACTATTAAGAGGTGCAAACCCATACTTATCCTAGAAAGTCTTCCCCATGAAGATTGGCTATCTGCAAATCTTCTCCCGATTGGATACAAGATCACGGGGAAGATTCATGCTAATTCAATCCTTTCGATTTCTTAGTTTTCAGCACAGTAATTTCTCCAGCCGCCCTCAAGTTGAGCATTAGCTGAATTAGAAAAACTCAGCTAATGCTCAAGCTTGGCGCTCTCAAACTCAATTGGAGCTTCCATACAATTAGATCTTGCTCAAGCAAAATTTGTACATCAAAGCTCAAAATCAACATTTACTTGAGCAAAATCTAGTTTTGTTCAAGCAAAACCTGTGAACAAGAACTCAAAATCAGCTTTGCCCTAAAAACTGGGTGAGTAGCGGAGGGCTGATGCTCAATTTGGTTCAGCCCTTCGCTACCTCTATTCAATCGATCGCCTTCCCTTAGCCGTTGGTGGGTCGATGCTGAGTGATTCTGGTAAAAAAACGCTTAGTTAGTAGATCTAATGTGGAGTAGGTAAGATCACTGGCTTCGTTGACAGACGGATGAAAATAGTTTGCCTGTTTGTGCGTATCAACGATATTATTGAGCGTGAGAATGATCTCTTACTCAATTCGTGCAGTGGTTCTATTCTGAGGGAATAATTGTCTAAATAGTAGTCAACCCTCAACTCTAGCGTGTCTTTAATGGAGAATATAAAGCGATGAGAAATCGATCTATTGTTGCTTCTTTGCTGGCTATGGTTGTGTCTGAATTTGCGATCGCTGGCATCGTTCATGCAGCAGGTATCCCTCTACTTAACTATACTTGCCCTACGGGGATTGAAGTTCACGCTGATGAAGGGGGCTACTTTTACATCAACGGGGAAGAGGCGAAGCTTCAAAAATTCAGTGAAACTTACTACGAGGCTACCCTTCGCCGTATCACGGTCTCGGTCACTTTAAATCCCGATGGCACCACAAATATGTCTTACACAAGACGTAATGGGGCTAATGGTATTTGCACAGCTCGAACCTAACTCAACATCTGAGTCGTACTCGTTTGACCAGTACGACTCAAAAAGCTTTGAGCATTGCAAGCGTAAAATATTTTACTGATTAATCCACAAATTTACGATCGCCACTGGCTTGATGATAAAAGCGATCGTCAAGCCATTTTTACACGCAAAGATTCTACTGATTCACCTTAATTGACAAACTATAGGAAAGGATTCTGTCTATCTACCCAAATCAGGGTGTTATACGAAAACTTTCGGTATATTTGCCTTCTCTAGGGTGTTATACAGAAGCTTTCAGCCTAATAGTAGTTATGTTTCAAGCTAAATTCTAAAATAAGTGACGGAACAAAATGAGTAGATTAATAGATCTAAGCCACACAATTGAGGACGGACTAATAACCTATAAAGGTTTGCCTGCCCCAGTGATTTGCGACTATTTGAGCCGAGAAGCATCAAAAAAGATTTATGCGGAAGGGACAACCTTTCAAATTGGACTAATCGAAATGTGTTCAAATACGGGAACCTATCTAGATTCACCTTTCCATCGTTACGAAAATGGAAAAGATATCTCTGAGCTTAACCTTGAATCAATGGCAAGTTTAGTGGCTGTCAAAGTGATTGTTCCTGAAAACATTACCGCTATAAATGAAGAATATTTTCGCGATATTAATGTGTTAGGCAAGGCTGTTCTCGTTCAGACAGGTTGGTCTAGACATTGGAATACAGGGCAATATTATGAAGGACATCCTTATTTGACCGAGGATGCAGCTCGATTCTTGAAGAATAACGGAGCGAAATTAGTTGGCATTGATACTTACAATATTGATGATGTAAGTGGAAAAGAACGTCCTGTTCACTCAGTACTGCTTGGCTCAGACATTCTGATTGTTGAGCATATGTGTAACCTTGAGGCGGTGCCTAGTAGTGGCTTTAAATTCTATGCTGTACCAGTAAAAGTTAAAGGTTTCGGCACGTTTCCAGTGCGCGCATTTGCGGAAATTGCAACATAATATCGCGCTGCACCGAAACGTTTGAATATGGTTGGTTAAGTTGTAAGAGTCATCTGCGTCCGGTGAGTGCGAACGTTAGCTTCAGCAACGATTGTTGAATTCATTACCCAAAGTATCTAGCCAAGCAGATTTAACGATTAGTCATGCCTCAAATTGGTAAAACCGAAAGAATTATTAAGCTCAATGAAAGGTTTGACACTGCCGATGCGGCACCCGTGCTTTCTGCCAACGGACGGTTCTTGGCATTTGCATACGATTTGGGTAATTTAGTCCCTAATGATCCAGCAGGGGAAGGCTCAGACGTATTTTTGCTCGATTTAGTGACAAAGCAAATCCAACTCGTATCTATTTCTTCTCAAGGGGCTAACGGCGATCGCTTTGCCTTCTATGACTCTATCAGCATTTCTGGCGATGGTCGATATGTGGCCTTTGCTTCCGATGCGACAAATCTGGTGCCAAGTGATCTTAATGGAGAAACCGATGTCTTTGTGAGGGATATTCTGACGGGTACAACGACTCTGGCTTCCGTTAGTTCCAACGGTAGTCAACTCGCTGCCAATACACGGGATTTTAATCTCAGACCCGCAATTTCTGCGAACGGGCAGTTTGTGGCGTTTCAATCTGAAGCCAATAATCTTGTCTCAAATGATACTAATAATGATGATCAAGATATTTTTGTTCGAGATTTAAGGGCGGGAACAACGACTCGCGTTTCCGTTAATTCTCGCGGCGAACAGTCAAAGCCTTGGAACCGTATAGCTTCAGCCGACTCGCGATCTCCTTCAATTTCAGGCGACGGTAGATTTGTAGCATTCGAATCAAATGCTATTAATCTCGACAGCCGCGATACGGGAGCCAACAACTTTGATATCTTTGTGCATGATCGCCAAACAAGCCAAACTCAGCAAGTTTCAGTCAATTCTCAAGGGTCTGTAGCAGTCGGAGAAAGTTCTCAAGAAACTACAATTGGATTCTCAAAAACGAGTGGGTCAAGTAATGCAGTAATTTCAGCAAATGGTCGCTATGTGGTGTTTCAATCTGGTGCGACTAATCTCATCCCCAACGATAACAACGATCGGGTGGATATCTTTCGCCATGATCTACAAACGGGTGAAACAGGATTGGTTTCGGTGGGGTTGAACGGAAGTCTGGCAAATGCAGGCAGCCGTATTGGTTTTAGTCGAAATGGAGCAATTTCCAGCGATGGGCGCTATGTCGTTTTTCAATCATTAGCCAGTAATTTAGTTCCTAATGACGTTAATAACGCATTGGATGTGTTCGTTCGTGACATGGTAGCGGGCACCACTGAACGAGTGTCAGTCAACTCTAATGGACAGGAAGCAGTAGGGGGTCGTCCAGCCACCGCATCAGGCGATGGCACTATTTCTGATGACGGACGATACATCGCGTTTCTATCTCAAAGCGCGAACTTAGTTGATGATGTCTCTGCTCCCTTGGGTGTTGATATTTATCTACGCGATCGCTTAGCAACATCTGATAATCTTGACAATAACGACAACCCCAATTCTGGGAAAGCAATAGTCGGTAATGCTGGCAAAAACCGCCTAGTGGGTGGCAAAGGAGATGATTCGCTGAGTGGTTTGAACGGTAACGATCGCTTAATTGGTGGCGCTGGCAATGATTTGTTGCTTGGCGGGGCGGGTCGTGACCAATTTATCTATACGCAGCTTAGCGATCGGCAAGACCAGATTTTAGACTTTAAACCGCGCCAAGACAAAATTGTGCTAGAAGGCTTACTCGATCGCGTTGTGCGAGGCGGATATTCTGGTGGCAATGCAATTGCCAAGGGCTATGTCAAGTTTCAACACATTGGGAACGACACCCAAATTATAATTGATCGTAACGGTAGAAAACCAGGAGAGATTACGCCTCTTGCGACAGTAAATGACATATCGATTACAAAGCTAAAGCAACCCTACAACTTTATTTTTTAGTAAAAAATTGTATTAAACTAAGGAAAATATAAATATGATTAATAGCTAACGTTGCCCATGCTTTTCAACCGTCGAGAGGTTATTAGTTTGAGTTCAAGGTTATCTACGGCGAATGGTAGGCAACGTTGGATCTTCAACACAGCTTTGAGCATTGGAATTGCCAAATTTTATTACGCTTACCAGCCTTAACATTTCCGTTGCATTATACAAAGCAGTCTTCACTAGATTCTTGAATAGTTTTCCTATGCCTCTACGCCAGTTATTTGCCCTTCTGAGCTTAACAACATCTGGATTAGTTATTCAAGCACCCCTGCTGGTCGCGCAAACTCCTGTCTCAAATAATAGAGATCAATTACAACAAGAATGCATTATTCATAGTCCCGTAGATATATTTGCGGGCCGATATCTTTACTCGCCATTATTATCACTTGCTCCGCCTGATCCTAACCCTGAACCACCTCGTCAAATACCTGATAATTCATCGCCCGCTGAAGCGGAAATGCGTGAAGCAATTGATCTTAATCCTACAGACATAAATAACTATTCTCAGTTAACAAATTTCCTTGAAGACGCTGATCGACTGCCTGAAGCAATTAGTATCTATCGTCAATGGATTCAAAATGCACCTCTATCACGTTTGCCTTACATTCGCCTGGGGAGCGTACTGTTAAAACAAGGGGAAATTGATGAAGCAATCAGTACCTATCGCAGAGGACTTCAAGTTCAGTTAGGGGCTGATGAGGTTCATCTTTTTGACATTTTGTCGCCGTCGAGATTCCACATCGCAATTGGAGACTTATTGCAACTTCAAGGGAAAGAATCAGAAGCTCTAGAGAGTTATATTCAGGGTGTTGAGCAAAATTTTGCTGCCACAACTATGGGTAATGGCGTATTGGGAAATTCCCGCCCTGATGCCAGAGAATATCAACAGATGCTAGACGTACAGCAGGCAGAGCGCATCTATCGCAATCTCATCCAGGCGTTGCCTAACGTAGCGTTTGGATATTACAGATTGACCGAACTTCTAGCATCACAGAACCGCTTTGACGAGGCGATCGCTCTGTATCGAAGCTGGATTCCTCTTGCGCCGGATCCGCCGATCATCAATGATCTAAACTTTAATATCCGACCAGACCAATACTTAGCAGATCTGATACAGCGAAAGGCAACCCATCTCAGAGAAATGGGTGATTTTAATGGGGAAGTTGCGACTTACCGTACCCTTATAGAGATTCAACCAGAAGACAGTTTTAATCGTGTCTATTTGGCCAAGGTTTTAGTTGAAAAAGGCGACTTGGAGACAGCCGCGGATGAATATCGTCAATTGACTAGCGAGAATCCAAGCCGGGGTGTTTTTCACGTAGTGTTGGGCACTATACTCCATTGTCAGGGCGATACAAATGGCGCATTTTTAGCCTATACTCAGGCTGCTTCATTGAGAGAATCGGAGCTGCCTGGATATCACTTCCTAGGAAACTTAGAGGTGAAGCAGGGGAGATTAGAGGAAGCAGCTAGAGCTTATCGTAGAGTTTTAGAAATACATCATTTATCTGAATTAGGTTTGCTTTCTCCTGGAGAATTTCAGCAATATGATGAACTTTTTCAACAGCGAAGGTGGCAAGAAGCTATCTCTTTTTATCAAGAGTTAGTTGAGTCTACACATTCAAATTCAATCTCTCCTCCATCCTTCCCTTAAAACCTGAATAGGACTTACGAACTTGATGCTTAAAACTTATTGCAGGCATGGGGACGTTGCTTCAGACTATTAGCGCAAAAAATACTGTTGTCGAGCCAAGCACCAAGGAATCAACGATGACAAACAATACTCCTTACAGAACTGGTCAATGTAGATGCGGACAGGTTCAATTTGAAATCAATTCAAAACCGCTAATTACCATGGCATGTCACTGCATCGGGTGCCAGCAGATGACGGCAAGCGCTTTTAGTTTGAGCGCACTTTATCCAAGCAGCAGTTTCAAGGTAACGTTGGGTGAACCTGTCATCGGTGGACTACATGGTGCAACGCGTCATTATTTCTGTGCACACTGCATGAGCTGGCTGTTCACGCGCCCGGAAGGTATGGATGAATTCGTCAATGTCCGAGCAACTATGATGGATGATGCCCAAGCTTTTAGTCCATTTATCGAAACCTACACGGACGAAAAGCTACCATGGGCAACGACACCTGCCGTCCATAGCTTTAACAAACTTCCATTACCAGAGCATTTTCCAGCGTTGCTCTCCGAGTTTGCAAAACGACATCAATAGCAGGGCTGCATAATGTCGGAGATTCAACCAGGGCGATCGGTTATTCCTGCCAAGCCCCAGCAGCAATTGGTCGGTTGCGAGAGATGGATTAGGATACATCGAATTAAATAGTTAAGCATTGCAAATTGTATGCTATCTCTGTCTCATCACTTTCTCACAATGGCTTACAACAACGCTTGGGCAAATTATCGCTTACTCAAAGCCTGTTGTTGTCTTAATCAAGCTGATTTTGTTGCGGCAAGAACAAGTTTCTTCCCCTCAATTAAAGCTACATTGAACCATCTATTGACAGTTGACTGGTATTACGTTGACGCTTTGGAGCGAAGCATAAGAGCCGACCCGCCCAATGCTGAAGCTTGGAAATTTTTTGAGCCTGAAGAGCCATTTGATACCTGCGCTGAACTACACCAAGAACAACGAAAAACAGATGAACGCTTAATCACGTTCTGTCGGTCAATGACGGATACGCTCATGACTGAACCAGTAGGTATCCCAAGAGCTAATGGGATTCAAATAGAGCAGAGGTCACGCCTGCTTGCCCACCTCTTTCAACACCAGATTCATCACCGTGGACAAGTTCATTCAATGCTTGCAGGAACACCCATCAAACCGCCTCAGCTAGACGAGTTCTTTTGTGCTGATGAAGCAAAATTGCGAGAATCTGATTTTCGAGAGCTTGGGTTTTCTGAACAAGAAATATGGGAGTGTTGATCTTACGGGTGGGACTGTACAGCAAGGTTGCCTATCGGTCTTCAAGGTCGGGCTATACTAACGAAAAAGCATCGTAATTGGAAAACTTTTGGGATCTCTGTGACTCATCTTGATGGACTCCTTTGGACACAACAAGGCTGGCTTGCTCAAGCAAGCAGTTGGATTGATCGTGAGCTGCATCAACAAGATATCAAACGAATTGGTTCAATCAAGCAGCTTCGCGTTCGTCATTGGTCAACAATACTTCAAGTTCCTACAAGCATAGGCAGTATCTACTTCAAAGCAGTTGTATCAGATCTTGCCTACGAAGCAGCACTTACAGAGGTTCTATCGCATCGGTATCCCGACTGTATGCCACAGATTTTAGCGATCGAGAGGGAACAGGGTTGGCTGCTTATGCTTGACGGAGGGATGATGCTTCGGGACACTCTGAAAGTTGAGGATGATATTCGACATTGGGAGAATCTTTTGCCCCTCTATGCAAAAGTGCAGCAAGACTCTGCCAAATATCTCAAGGAATTTTTGGAACTGGGCGTTCCCGATCGCCGTTTAACAACTTTGCCTGCTAGATTTCAGCAACTTCTGACAGATACCGAAACGCTAGGTCTTAACCATCCCAGTGGACTCAGCTTACTTGAGTATCAATGTTTGCAGAATAAGGCTGATTTATTGGTCGAGTTATGTGAACAATTAGCGGCTTTTAGCCTACCGGAAACAATTCATCATGGAGACTTACACGATAGAAACGTCTTTGTGGGCAATGGACGGTATATGTTCTTTGACTGGGGCGACAGTAGCATCGCTCATCCTTTCTTTAGCTTGCACAGTACTTATGGCAGTTTAGAGAAAAGATTTGATCTGGGAAAAAATTCGTTCTGGTTCAAGCAGCTTAGAAAGTGCTATTTGGACGAGTGGACTGAATATGAGACAGAAGAGAGACTGGAAGAAGCGTTTGATCTAGCCCAACAACTGTCGCCTATTCTTGCAATTCTGAGGTGGCTGCCAGTTTTATCAAGTATGGATGCAGCAAATCGAAACAGATACATCGAAGCAGTTCCAGATCTGTTGAGAGAGTTTCTAAGCATGATACAAGATGAGAATAAGCTTTGATTCCAGCCCGACACTTCGCTGCACCGGGACGTATCAAGGTTATTGAGGAGAGGCAAAGGTTGTCTGCGCCCGGTAAAGCTTGGCCGCTATGCGGCTTTGGTTTTGGGTTGCGACAATTGTAACGCTTTGAAAAATTTGAGCTAAATCAAACAGCTTATACATTACTCAGACATTTACTCAAGCACGATCTCCAACAGCGCTGTGCAATAGTGTTCGTATGGCATTTCATAGGTAGTCATCCCTTCAATAAATTTAGGACTGATTTTCTGACTCGTCCTGTCCTAGAGCTTCATTTAAAGATACCGGACTGAATTCAGAATTTTACGTCGTAACTTTTATCATCATGACTCAAATACTAGATTCTCTGCCTACTCACTATCCGGATCGGGTTCTTTGTTACTACGTTAATTCTACGCATAAAATCCAGATTGTTCGGATTGTAAATATCTCTGGTTGGTACTTTGAACGCGTTGTTTTTCCAAAGCAAAGAATTATGTTTGAAGCGTTGCCAGAAGCGCAGCTAGAAGTTCATACCACGAGGCTAGGTCAGCCCATTCTGCTAGAGTATATTGCCTGCAATCGTCTACGAATTCATGAGGGAAGTAATAATTTCATTCCTTTCTTTGCGCTAGAGAGCGAGTCTGAAAATTTTGCAAAAGTTGCTGTTTTGAATTAGGTCTAATCAAACAAATTTAAGGGATTGCGGGTATTTTATATGCGTTTATCTGCATCTGATCAGCTAGAGCTAGCTTGGTGGGTAGAAATCAATACCTCGACACCTCACTGCACTTATTATTTTGGACCGTTCGATAGCCAGAAAGAAGCGCGAGTTGCCAGAGGGGGATATGTTGAAGATTTATACCAAGAACGAGCCAGAGACATTGTTGCACGGATTAGGTGGTGCCGGCCCCAATTGCTGACGATCGCGGAGCAAGACAGAGTGAGCCAGGAAGCGTAAAGCAAAAGTAAGAGCGGACAAAAATCATGAACGACTCAGCGAGTTCAAATGGAGCATGAATTATGTTGAAGCTTGGAACAACCCATCTTCTCAAAAGGTTTGCTTCTCCTCAACTGCATCTTGCTGAGTTGTACCATCCTGAACCATGTTGCCCCACCTGTAGCTTGCCGTGGAGCGGTCGCTCTGCTAGTGGTAGAGGTCGTTTCTGCTTAGTTTGCAGCACGTTCACCATTCAACATCCTGAAACTTTAGATTCCCTTGAATTAGTCCATGAGTTTAAAGACATTATGCGAGCTGCGTATCAGGAATATGAAAATCAACATAAGACCATTGGCACTGCATTTATTAAGCCAGATTTAAGAGTAATTTTCAAGAATTTTGACATTGTATCCGACTGGTAAGTATCTGACTGGCAACTTTAGTTGACTTCAACACAAAAAATAGGAGAAACATTTATGTATAGCAGAATTTTGGTGGCGATCGACGGATCTATTTTCAGTAAGCAAGCTGCTAGTCGGGCAATCATGTTCGCTCATGACAATCAGGCTCGATTGATGTTGCTGCATGTCTGTACCGATGCTGATAATATTACCGATGCTGATAACATTACTACTGAGGATGCTAACGATGAGAATAGCGTTAAACTCAGCAGTATTGACCTATTGCGCTTCTACTGCGATGTGATCAGACGTGAAGGCGTAATTGCAGATTTAAGAGCGCCCTCTGGAGATCCAGGGCAGCAGATTTGTGAGGTGGCTAAGCAATGGGATGCCGATCTGATTTTGATGGGGCATCGTGATTCTTCAACGTTAGACAAGCCAGCGCTGAACAGCGTTGGTTATTATGTGCTAGATCATGCGCCTTGCTCGTTACTCGTTATGCCAGATTCTATTAATTTGCCGATTGCTGTTGCGGTTCAAAGAGCCTCAGCTATGCTTTGAGGAGCAGCTCGATAGCGACTAACGCCCATTTGAGAAACCCATAGTTTGTTTCTGGTGCCGCCAAAGACAAACTATGGGCTTCAAGTATTGGTTTCTAACTACTGCTGAGCGTGAGTTGATGATTTTAACACAGCCTGAATAACCCACAGTTTTCAATCATGAATTAACGCGATGTGCGACTCTTTTTCTGACGTCATCTAATGGGTTGTTAGATTGAGTGATGCTGATGCGCAGGCGGAAAATGATGGGGAAAGGTTTGAGCCATGCAGCCTAAATTCTCTTGAAGTACACGCATTATTCCTGCTTCAATCCAGATTTCCATCTGGAGCTGCTGTTCTAGACAACGACGCGAGAAGTTAGGAGCGATCGATCGCCCTCCTCTACGATTGTGTAGTCCTGAAGCGTCAAAAATTCTGTCCAGCACATAGGACGCTAATTTTTGGCGTAGCTCTAAAACACCAAAAAAATTCTTGTAGGCATGGTCGGGGTAATTCTCAAAGAAGCTATCAATTTCTCGAAGCAGCGATGATGATGAAAAGTAGAGCGATTGTTCAGACATTTTTCGTATCCTGAATGGACTTTAACTTTGAGCGCGATCGCTAATCAGGTAACGCTAGCTTTCAGTGTCATAGCCAGTGTCACAGATAGAGGGTTGAAATCAGGTCTTGGTAAATGTCGAAATGTATAAGTCAGTGCATTTTTGTTTGAGTTGTTTATAAAACTTAATATCTTGAACAATTTTGACTGACGATAATGCTTCAAATTACCCGATTTGATCTTTGTTTGAGTGGATAGTGACCTCCGATCGCTCCTTCATACTTGCGATGTCAATCTCCTGCGATCGCCCGATTCTGGAGGCTTTTGGAAGAGTTTTTGGGGCAAAGTAAATGAGCAGTCACTCAGCTTTGTATATCCATCTGTGTAGCTATGTTCTTTACTAGGAAAGAGGTATAAAATCTAGATAATTAATAAAATTTAAAACTTTATTTTTATAAATGCTTATGAGGGCTTTCCCCAGTGGCAAAACGATCGCTCCAAGCTTCGCCCGCAGGGATTCAGCAAGTTAAAAAAGCGTTTGACCGCAAAGGCTGGACGCAGGAAGCTCTGTCAGAGGAGGTCAACCTTAAGACCCGTCAGCCGATCTGGCGATTTTTTACAGGTCGCCCAATCGAACGCCATACTTTTATTGAGCTTTGCTCTGTTCTAGATGTAGATTGGCGGGAAATTGCTGAAAATTCACCTGTAGACTTTCTGGATCGCCTGGATCGAACCGTCAACCAAGAGGTTAATACTCTAGTGCAGCAGGTGCGATCGCAGCGTCAGGAGAAGATTCAAGATCAGTGCGGTACCCTACAGCTTCTAGATGTCAATCGCCCCATTGCTCTGGATAATCTCTACATTGACGTTAATATCCTGGAGGAGATCGCCAGCCAAAACTGGGTAAATATTGAAAACTTACAGGATATTGGATCAGAGGAATTTGACCGATACGGTTTGGGAGAGTCCACGCAAGAACAAATCTTGGGCGTAACCGCAGTCGAAACCTATTCTAGAGTCAGGGTATTGGGCAAACCCGGTTCTGGGAAGACCACTTTTTTGCAGTATCTCGCCCTCCAATGCAATCAAGGCGAATGGGAAAGCGATCGAGTGCCAGTCTTCATCACCTTGCGAGACTTTGAGGCAGAGTTTGAAGAACTGCAAACATTCAGCTTGCTCAACTATATCTGCCAAGAATTTCTTGTTTCTGGCGTTGACAATTTCTCTGTAGCTGAAACGCTGCTTCATCATGGCAAAATCTTGCTGCTGCTCGATGGAATGGATGAAGTTTCTAATCAGAACAACAGCACCATTCTCAAAGAAATTCGCAAATTCTCGGAAAAATATCATAGAAACATTTTTGTGGCGACTTGCAGAACCGCAAACGAAAAATTTAGGCTCAATCGCTTTACCGACGTTGAAATTGCTCCCTTTACTCAAGAGCAGATCACATCTTTTGCCCAAAAGTGGTTTGTTGCCTTCGCAAACACCTCTGCGAAGAATGGACTGCTGCAATCGACTGAGTTTATTCAAAAGCTCAATTTGCCGGAAAACGCTCAGTTTCGTCGGCTCACCGTCACGCCTCTCTTTCTCCACCTTGCCTGCTGGGTATTCCATCGCCAGAATAAATTTCCCACGAAGCGGGCTGAATTCTATAAGCAATGTCTAGATATTCTCTTGACAAAGTGGGACGAAACCAGAGGCATTGAGCGAGACGAAATTTATCAAGGACTTCTATTGCCTCAGAAGCTAAAGCTAATGAGTCAGGTGGCGGCTGCAACCTTTGAACAAGGCGCATATTTCTTTGAGAAACGTACCGTCGAGCAATATATCGGCGGTTTTATCCAAGATTTGCCCAATGCTCCTACCGATCCCGAAGAATTACAGCTCGACAGCGAAGGCGTGCTAAAGGCGATCGAGGTGCAGCATGGGCTGCTCACAGAGCGGTTTCGGGGAATTTTCTCTTTCTCCTACCTGGCGTTTCAAGAATATTTCACGGCTCGAAAAATAGTCGCCAGCCACAATCTACAGACCCTAGAGCAGTCTCTAGAACGTTTGGTTAGCCACATTACCGAACCGCGCTGGCGGGAAGTTTTTTTGCTGACGGTCGCTATGTTGCGAAGCGCAGATTCTCTAGTGCAGCTCATGAAGCAACACATTGATGCCTTGGTGACTCAAGATCCCTACCTTCAGGAGTTTCTCACCTGGGCAAGCCAAAAATCTAGGGCTGCTCCTGTGCCGCCTGCTGCCAAACGAGCCTTTTATCTGGCTTTAGCCCGGACTCCCCACCTTGCGCCTCACTTTGCCTTGGCTGTCACCCTCGATCAAGGGATTTTGCTGGATGCTGCGCTTGATGACTTGGTGGTATCCTGTGCGCTCAATCTCAGCAGCGATTTTGCCCATGCCCATGCCTGTGCCGATGCCCTCAGAAATGCCTTGGTAATTGTTTTAGATTCGGGGCTACACCAATCTCTCCAACAGCTCAAAGACCAGTTCCCTAATGCCACTCAGGATGCAGAAAGCTTTCAAAACTGGTGGCAAAACAATCATCTTGTTTGGACAGCGCAGTTGCGGGAGGCGATCGCCGGACATCAAGATCTCAAGCACCACTGGGAGTTTAGCCCTCAGCAGCAGCTGGCTCTCCAGCGCTACTATGATGCCAATCAGCTCTTGATCGATTGCCTCAACAGCAATTGCGAAGTCACAGCTGCTGTGCGACAAGAGATTGAGTCGGCGCTGTTGCTGCCTCGAAAGGAGCTGGAAGAGCGCGAGTGGGAGTGAATTAGGAGTCAGGAGTCGGGAGTCGGGAGTCAGGAGTCAGGAGTCAAGAATTAGGAAAATGGTTATTCCGTTACTCCTCGACGGTAAGCCGTCCAACCCGCCAAAGCGGTTGGGTCATCTGCCGCCTTCCATTGCAGTAGCACGACTCCATCCTGGAAATCCACCACGCCATAGCGCCGCGTTTGGAGCTGATCGATCGCCTCAGCAGCTTCCTTCAGACTTTTGCGATAGTCTGCAAAGGCGGGCTGATATTGCTGGAGATACCAGAGATCGGCGATCGCGTACTCGACCCGCTGCGTTTTTTGGCGATCGTTCTGCAACCGCTGCATGGGGAAGCGCAGCACCTCCCGCCGACTAGAAACATGCGCCACGATATGATCGGTTGCCGTGACGCTGGCATCGGCTGGAATCTGGGCAAGGAGCGATCGAATTGCCTGACTATGCTGCCACTGGCGCGGGGGCGACACATACACCCAGGGCTGAAACGAGTCTGGAATCGCAAAAGAGAGGACGCGATTGGGGTTTGAGGTGATCGTGAAAAACAGCGACAGAATGATGCAGCCGATCCAGAGCCGCCGAAAGCGCGATCGCCAAAACTGCGGATGTGCCTGCCACCAGAGAATTGCCCCATAAAATAGTCCCGGCACCAGCGTCATGGCGTAGCGCAAGTGCAGCGACAGCGCCGTAATATCTTCGCGCTGAATCAAGACTTTGAGCATGGGGAAACCCGCCAGCAGCCAAGCGCTCGGCGAAATCACCGGAATAAACATCAGCGGCACCCATTGCCCCAAGAGATAGCGGAAGGTGCGATCGAAAGGCATCACCACCTCTACTAACAGCCGTCCGGGATTGCTGAGAATCCCACGAATCACATCTAGCGTACTTGCCTGATCGCTGTTTACAAACTGCCCAAACTGCTCAATCATGAAGCGCTTTGAGACATCCTGAGAAAACAGCGGCATGACCAAATTCGTCACTGCCAGCATATAGCCCAAGCTCAACACACATAAGCCAATGCCAATCCGAGGGGCGCGCCGACTGACCGCTAGGAAGAAACCAATGCCAAACAGCACCACGCCGCTATCTTCTCGCACCAGCAAAGTCAGAATGGCTAGAACACCCACCAGCCACCCTCTGCGTTTCTCCAGCGCCAGCAGTAGCCCAAAGAGATAAAGCGGCATCTGGCAAATATCGTGGAAGTTGGCAAGCGTGGGGCTAATGACGGCGATCGCTCCATAGAAGCTGACTGCCATCAGCGCCGACAGGTCGGGCGGGTGATAGTGACGCGCCAAGGCATATAGCACAAGCCCTGCTGCCGTCACCAGCGTCACTTGCAGCACCGACAGCCCAGCCGCCGAAGGAAACAGCGCATACCAGGGCAGCCACAGCAGCAGCGCAGGCGTGAAATGCTGTCCCAGTCTGCGATAGGCAACGTTGGGCAACTCGCCCTGCATGACGCTACTCGATTCGGTAGACGAGAGCGAACTCTCAAACCAGCGTCCGTGCAAATTATTCCAAAAAACCTGGTTAAAGATACCCTGATCAAACGACACGTAGGTGGGGTAAAAGTTGAAATAGCGCTGTAAAACCAGCACCACGCAGATCACCCAAAATGCGATCGCCACCGCCATCACAAGCCTGAGCTGTGGGCTAGATTGCAGTTGTTTCTGCCCCATCATGATGCTACGTCAGTTCTACGATCGCCTCTTTTCCTACGATATGGCTTCAAATTCAACATTTTCGTAGAGGTCTGAAATCTGAAGTTCAAACTCAAAGGTACTAAAAGATAGCATAGTGGTCGGATCATCGTATTCAGAGAAGAGCCATTGATGAGCCGCCGTTTTAACGTAATGCTCAACGTGAACGCTGTACTGATCAATCAGCAGATATTCTTTAAGGCTGGCGATCGTCCGGTAAGCCACAAACTTTTCGCCGCGGTCATAATTTTGCGTCGATTTAGATAATACTTCAGCTATTAAGCAGGGATTGATCACAGTATCCTTGAGCCCTGGCTGAAGCTGAAGCGGCTTTTCCGCAACCATGACATCAGGGTAAGTATGGATGTTGCGATCGGGAATGCAAAGCCGCTGATCAGCGTAAAAAGTCCGGTAATTTTTTCCCTTGAGAGCAAGCTTTAAAAAAACGTAGAGGTTGCCAGCAATATCATTGTGGTTAGGTGTTCCTCCCGTCATCGGAACAACTTCTCCATCACGGTACTCATTGCGAGTTTCAGACGCAATCTCCTGTTCAAAATATTCTTCGTCTGTGTACTTTTTCTCAAGTTGGGAAACCATGTTCAGTCAGCTCTAATGACTTGTCTAAGGATCTCAGATTGATTAACCTACAACAGTTTTTTGGAAGTGTCGCGCCCCGCGCGACACTTCCAAAAAACTGTTGGGTTTTATTTTGTACACAATCCTAGCGACTCGCCATGCTCATGTACCAGCTTCAAGCCCCTCTCTCGCTTCGGGAGAGGGGTTGAAATGAGGGATAGTTTATTGAGTTAACCAGCCCTGCGTAGATGCCCTATTTGAGGATGCCAAAATAGAAGGCTGCAACCACAAAGTTGATCGCTAGAAGAACCAGTGCCCATCCGGTACGGAAGGTATAGGGTGGCTTGCTGGGTGGCTTGGAGGTCATCGACTTGGAGGTCATAAACAATTTCTCCTCTGATTAAAGATAAATAGCTGAAAGCTTCAAGAGTATTATCGAGCAATCGGGAACCCAAAAATCTTTTGAAGCAGCAAAACTTAGCAAGGGCATCAATTCTACTGAACTACGATCCATAGCATTATCCATCACCGCTTCATTCAACACCCCTCTTAGGAGAGAAATTTCTGCTTTATTCCTGCCCCGCATGGTAGGAACTGCGCACCAGTGGAGCCGATCGCACATGACTAAACCCCATCTCACGGGCAATTTGTCCTAGCCGATCGAATTCTTCAGGAGTCCAATATTTCTGGACGGGCAGATGATCGAGTGAGGGGCGCATATATTGTCCTAGCGTGAGGCGATCGCACCCCACCCCTCTCAAATCTCCGAGAGCCTCTAGGACTTCTGCCTCCGTTTCACCATGCCCCAGCATCAGCCCTGATTTGGTGGGAATCGTTGGGTCAAGGTCTTTGACCGTCTGGAGAACCCGGAGCGATCGGTCATATTTTGCCCCTCGTCGCACCGGATTTTGCAGCCGCCGCACGGTTTCTATATTGTGGTTATAGCAAGCTGGAGCCGCTGCCACCACGGTGGCAATTCGCTGTCTCTGCCTCTCTTCACCACTCAAGCCTTCACTGCTCAAACCACCCCAAAAATCGGGGGTTAGCACTTCAATTTGCGTCTGAGGGTTAGCCTGTCGAATTGCAGTCATGACCACCACAAACCAGCCTGAACCCTGATCAGGCAAATCATCTCGCGCTACTGAAGTCAGTACCACATAGCGCAGTCCCAAAAGACTCACTGCCTCTGCGACCTTTTGGGGTTCTTCTGGGTCTAGCGGCATTGGCGCATGACCTTTATCGACCTGGCAAAAGGCGCAGCTCCGAGTACAGACAGCCCCCATTAGCAAAAACGTGGCGGTCTTCTGGGCATAGCACTCGCCGCGATTGGGACAGCGCCCTTCTTCACAAATGGTGTGAATCTGCCGCTGCTTGATAATTTGCTGCACGGTCGAGATCTCGCTAGCTTTGCCAAGTGGACGACGCAGCCACGGAGGTAAGGTTGCTAAGGGCGATTCTCTAATACTTGATTCCCGCAGACCGTGGGCTGGATTCAGTTCAACCATAGATTCAAGATTTTTTTAGAGCGCGGTAGGATGGTGGGCAGTTCAGGGAATAGTTAAAGATATGCGAATCAAGATAGCATTCAAATTAGCTATCATCGGTTAGGCGATTTCAGCCGCTCTCAGTTTTCATCTATCACCTCCACAGGAGTTCGTCGTGGCAAGTCACAAAATCCTGGTTATTGACGACAGCAGAGTTATCCGCAACATGGTAAGAGACATGCTGCCCAAGGGTAATTTCCAGGTTCTAGAAGCCAAAGATGGCGTTGAAGGACTTGACTGCATTCGACAAGAGCGCCCTAACCTGATCATGCTAGATTTTTTGCTGCCTCGCATGAGCGGTTGGGAAGTTTTTCAGCAAATTCAGACGAGTCCTGAGCTGCAATCCATTCCGCTGGTGCTGATGTCTGGGCGGCGAGAGGAAGTTACTGAAAAAATTTCTGAACCTTTCGAGTATTTTGAATTTATCGAGAAGCCTTTTGAGCAAAAAGAGCTGATCGAGGCGATCAAGGCGGCAATGACAAAAGCTCGGCTACCTCGCCAGCGACCTGTTTCGGCAGCACAAGCTCCTGCCGTCAGTGCCGAATCGGGGGCAGAAATGGCGGCTCTCAAGCAAAAGGTCGAAACGATGCAGGGAGAAATCGATCTGCTGAAGAAGCAAATGACGCAGCTTCTGACTTTCATTCGGCAAAAGCTGAAATAGAGTTCTTTTCAAAAAAGTAAGCTCAACGTCCCAGGATTCTGCAATCTAAAATCGCAAATCCAAAATCCAAAATTGTCCTACCAGCCCCAGCTTCCGGCAATGCCCTTAAAGGGACCGACGATGTCGCTGGTGATCCAGCCGCCGTAAAAGTCGCCCGGTTGAGAGGTCACTTGCTCGCCGTCAATGTAGCAAGCCTCCATGCGGCTGGGGTAAAACGCCACGTAGTCCTTGAGGTCTGCAAACTCTGGCGTGGGGCTAGTGTAAAACCAGGCGGCGTTCTCGGCTGTGCGATCGCCCACCTGCACCGTGTAGTAGCTTGCCTGTCCCTTCCATTCACAAAAGCTGGTGCGAGCCGTCTGCACAAGATACTCTTGCCGAATATCTTCTGGCGGAATGTAGTAGGTGGGTGGATGACTGGTTTCCAGCACCCGTTTAGCGCGATCGGTGTCTGCTAACACGACTCCGTTAAACAAAATCTGAATATGCTTTGTGGAATTTTCCAGCCGGGGCGGACGGGGATAGTCCCACACAGACTCTTGACCGGGCTGAGGGATGATGCGATCGCTGCTCATAATGCTGTCACTCTAACTTGCTTAAGTCTTCTCTATCTTCGCCCATCCCGCAGTAACGCGGCTGATGCGGCTGGCAATGAGGGAGACGGCTCAGGCGACTGCAAAACATTGATTTTTTGGTTTAGCTCTCGCGTGCGGCGAGACAGCAATCGAATAATATTCACCGCAATGCCGGGAGTTTCCTCGATCGCCTCATAAAGCTGCTGCTGGGTCAACATCAGGCAGTCACAGGATTCTAGCGTCGTCACCGAAGCCGATCGGGGTTCGGTATCAAAAACTGCCATCTCCCCAAAGCAGGTGCCCGCCTTAAGCACCGCTAAATCGCGATCGCCGATATGTACCCGCACTGTGCCTGACACGAGAATATAGAGCGATCGCCCCACCTCACCCTGAGTAAAAATGGTGTGTTTGGCTGGAAATGACAGATCCTCCATGATGGAGGCAAGTCTCATCAAAAAGTCGTAGCGTAATTCCTGAAAAATCGGAACTTTGCGGACGAAGAGCAGGCGATCGATACTGCTAGGCATACAGGGTTACAGACAGGATTAAGGCTGAAGAGAACTTAATTTTTACGCAGAAACCGATCGCTGTAAAGGCTGACCTCGCCCAAATTCTGCCATCATTTCTTTGACTTGGGCAGCCACCAGCGGGTCGGGATCATCTTTGAGCAGAGGCAGCAGATTTTGCAGCGTTGCCGGGGAGACCACCTTCAGGTACGCCAACACCGCTTCTCGGACAAATCCAGTCGGGTCGCGGAGGCAGACTAAAATCTGCTCAGGTGCAAGGCTCCAACGCGATCGCCGTGCCAAGTGAAAGCAGCAGGCTAGCGCCCAATCGGACAAGAAATGGCGCAGTTCTACTAAATAGCGCAGACGTTTGCTCGGCGACATGGATTTGTAGGGCAAAAAGTCAGCCAAGTTTTGCAGTTTTTCAGAGTCAACCTGGCGATCGAGAATGCCTAGTAATGCCTGCTTATTAGGAATATCTAGCGTATTGTCCAAAATTTCCAGACCTCTGGCAATGCTCTCCCGCGACTCAGACAGCAAATTAAAGGCTGCTGCCTGGATCGTATTAGAGTCATAGAGGAAGCGCATCAAAAGAAACAGTCTCTCGACTCCATCTGCCTCCGAATCCCGCAGGGCGCGCCGTAGCAGCTCTGACTCTTCACCTACGACCAGGTCTGGATCGAGATCCAGTAAACTCGCATAAATATGGGCAAGAAACTGTAGCTCTTGATTAATCATCGTTTCAATGCCGCTACGACCCAGACTATCTAGCACGGCCTCAACGCCAATATCTTGCGGTAGCCGCAGCAAGGTGCGCAAGAGAATAAAGCGGTTCCAGCCCCAGGAGGTCGTCAGCCGCGTCACTAAAATTTCTAGAGCCTGGGGTGTACCAATTTGTCCGATCGTCATCCAGGCATGGCTACGCACTACCTCAGGTTTGTGGATATTTTCAGCTAGATCGAGCAACAGCGGCACCACTTCGCTCTCTAGCCGTACCAGAGCGTGTTTAGCAGACTCGCGCGTCGATTTGTAATGCAGCCCTCGCAGCAAGGCTGGATAGTATTCTTCAGAATGAGTAGCGGCGATCGCCTCCAGCATGGCACACCTCACCCGGAGCGATTCGTCTTGCAGTAGCGGCTCAATGTAAAGCCGCAGAGACTGCATATAGTCCGCCTCGCCCAAGGCGCGACAGCCCATCATTCGCTCCTGCTCCTGCTTGTGAGTCAGCATACGGCGTAGAGTATCCGTGGCTTCTGCTTTTTGCTGAGGATCGCCCTGACGCAGCATCAGTGAAGCAACGGTGCCCCGTACCGTAGGGCTAACAGTCGGCTTTAGGTAGGGGCGAAGTTGGCTCGTGTCAGGGTTGGCATCGGTCAGCCAAATGTAGCGGAGTGCCAGCGCCAAAACCTCCGGGGGCAGAGATTGCTGAATGAGCGATCGCACCTGCTCCAGATAGGCAGGATTGGGAAACTTCAGCATTACTTCCAGGCTTTGGTGCTGTCGAGCGGGTGAGAGCTTGGGCAACAGCGGAGCCAGGATCTCTGCGGCATTCTTGGGATCGGTTTGGGTCAGTAGTTCAATATAGGATGTTTTCTCTTCTTCAGAGGCTCCAGGACGATTGAGCACTTCCGCGACGCTACGCCGCAGCCCTGGCAAATCTACATCTGATACAGTGCTGAGCTGCCCGCGCTCGGCGCTTAAAACCAGCACATCAATATACTTGCGCTGTAACAGCAGGACGGTGAGCAGCCAGAGGGAGGCAAAGGCGATTGTGTAGACCAGAAACGCCAGACTTTGAATATGCTGACTGGCTTGCGCATTGCCAAGAAACCGCTGCAACAGCTCGATCGTCACCAGCATACCCGCGCCAGTCAGTCCGGCTGAAAGCGGCTCCGCAATCCCTCGAACGACCGACTGAGCACGGCTTCGCAAGGAGGCAGGAATCGGCTGAAACAAAACGGGACTAATGCTGGCAACCAGCGTGTAGCGCAGTAGCTCATCTACAAACTTCAGGACAAGCACCCCAACAAATAGACCAATTGCACCGCTGAGGGTCAACAGACTCAGCCCAGCAATCAGCACAGGTGAAGCCATGATTACAAACACGCCTTTCCAGGCAATGATGCGCCCTGAAAGAAACCACTGCATTGCCAGCTCAAACGAACCCAGAATGGCGCTGAAGAGAGCTAGAAAGTCTGCAATCTTTTCCACGCTGGTATCTGGGCGCTGCTGAAGCTGGCTAAGATACTGAAAATCTAGCAAGAGCGCCAGAACTTGCAGCATGACGAAAAAAGCAAACACCAGCCCAAAATATTGTCGTAGAGGTCCTCTCAGCCGTCGGGTAGCAAAATCAGAGGCTTTGTCCTGAGATCGCCGCCGTGAGGAATCGGGAAAAAACTGACGATATTTCTGCGTCAGGTAATACAAGATTGCTGCCCCTGCAAATAGCATCAGGCAGGCTAACAGAATCACGTTGGGTAGCCCTATCCAAGCGCGTAGAAAGGGCAGCGACAAGCCGCTAACGACATCGGCTGCCAAAATACCGCTGCTAATTAAAGGATAGGTGCGACGGATCTCCCGAATCGTGAATAGCTGATTGGCAGTAATTGAGGTGTTGAGTTCATTAATGACATAGATGGCTTCTAGCCAAAGCCGCATCAGAAAAACGGTGTATCCGCCTAGCAACGCCGGATTGAGTCCCAGACGAACCAGCAACAGCGGTGCGGCAATTAGCCCTGCGGTTAGCACTAGCACGCGATGGAGCGGCAAAATCCGCTGCATCCAGGAATAGATGAACCCTAATCCAGTGCCGATCGCCGCACTAGCAATATAAATCCAGGGCAAGGACTCTGCCCCATATTCTCCCAAAAATAGGGCAGCAATACTGACTTCTAGCCAGAGAATACCCACCGAACTCAGCGTGTAGAACGCGAACATCAAAAACGTCCGCTCGCTCTCTTCAGGGCGAAGATTCAGCCAGCGGAGCCAGCTTCCTCCATTCACCTGACGGGTATTCCGGTCTCGAATGACAGTTGCTGTAATGGGTACTTCGCTCGTTTGTCTCATGCAGCACTACTGTTCTGATTGCCCTGATGGATTTTGTCTGACATGGATTTTGCCTGACGATAGAGCGATCGCCGCCTCGTCAATCGCTACCATATAAGCATGGTCTGAGAGTTCTGGCACTATTTTGGCTGCTGCACAGCTAGTCAAGCCATATCGCTCAAGCCTTAGAACTTACCAGAACTAAGTTTAGACTGCCCAAATTTGCTCGCTGAGGCATTAAGTCTCAGCAAAGCTTCATACTCGATTTCTGGATGTAACTGGATGTAAAAAGCCTAGGCCGCTTTGAGAAACGCTCTAGGCTCTACAAGTTATGGCAACCGCCAAGACGGTTGGAACGGGAAAAGTTAGGGTGGGGCGCTTCGCGCCCCACCCTAACTTTCCTAAGCAAACTGGCGATAGCTACATCTGAAGTGCTGAACGATCGCTACACTTTTTTGGGTGAAAGCATCATCATCATGTTGCGTCCTTCACGCTTGGGAGCTTGCTGCAACTCAGCAAACTCTTGCAAATCAGTCGCCATGCGGGTCAGCAGCTCTTCAGCCAAATCGCTATGCTGAATCTCCCGACCCCGGAACATGATCGTGGCCTTCACTTTATCTCCAGCTTTGAGAAAGCGTTCAGCTTGGTCAACTCGCACCTGGTAGTCGTGGGCTTCAATCTTGTAGCGCATTTTGACTTCTTTCACGTCAGAAGTATGCTGCTTTTTGCGGGCTTCCCGTGCCTTCTTCTCTTGCTCAAACTTGAACTTGCCATAGTCCATGATCCGACAAACAGGGGGGTCTGCCTTATCGCTGACCAGCACTAAGTCTAGTTCTTTCTCTTCTGCCATCCTTTGGGCTTCCCGAGGAGTCAGAATTCCTAATTGGCTGCCGTCTGTATCAATTACCCGAATTTTGGGAAAGCGTATCCGCTCATTGATAGCTGGTAAGTCGCGATTGGGTTTGATCAGGGTGTTGTTGTTCAAGGTTCCTTTATCGAGAGTGAGGGTTGAGATGGATGGTGAAGTAGGGCTATTGCTTGACGAGAACTGGATCTTAAAAGAGGCGATCGCCCCCAGAAGCCTCAGTCAGGCAATAGGCTCAAAAAGCAGTTTGTGAAAAACGGTCTGAGAACAATAAAGCTAAGTCAGGACTTTGATCGAAATCTCTACTTCTATGGTAAGTCCCACTTGTAAAAGTGGAACTATTTCGTTACATGGTGATATCTTAATTGCCCTCACCCTAGATGTGTCTAGAGTAAATCTAATGATTTTTAAGATTTGTAGCCAGACAATCGCTACTTCATGGCTCAACAATCGCTCATAGAGAGGATTTCGGCAATGTCAGCATTTAGGAACTTCGATCAATAGGGCGAGAGAGCTATGGGATACAAATTGAACGGTTGGAATAGTCTAGTAGACCTGTTTTTGAAGGCTGAATGTCCGCTTTGCCAGCGTCCTGCTTCTACAGCATCAAGCCAAGACTGCCTTTGTCAAGACTGCGAACGACAGCTCTATCGATGCCGCCTGCCCCAGCCTAGCAAATTTTGGCAGCCGCCGCTGCCTGTGTTGGCATGGGGTGAGTATGGTGGAACACTCAAGCGATCGCTAGCGGCTCTAAAGTACCATAATCAGCCTCAGGTAGCGCGGTTGTTGGGTCGCTATCTGGCTGAGGCTTGGCTGGACTCCCCCGCGATCGCCCGTTCCTTACAGCCGCTCGTTGTCGTTCCCATTCCGCTCCATGCTAGCAAACAGAAACAGCGGGGCTATAATCAGGCAGAGCTAATTACAAGAGCTTTCTGCGATCGTTCCAGACTGCCCATGGCGCATGGGTTAAGGCGCGATCGGGCAACCGAGGCTCAGTTTGGTTTAACTCCAGAAGCGCGACAGCAAAACCTAGCGGATGCGTTCTGCGTTGATCAACGCTTCAGCAAGCGTGAGCTTTCCAGAACAGAAACTTCCAGAACAGTGCTGCTGGTAGATGACATCTACACCACTGGAACAACGGCGCGATCGGCAGTTCAGGTTTTGCGGCAGAGCGGTATTTCAGTGGGCGGCATCTTGGCGGTTGCTAAAGCTGTGCAGAATGTCTAGCTTTCTGAAACCTCTAGAAAATTAACGTCGTCTGCCCGAACTACGCGATCGAGAGCTGCCAAAACCGCGATTTGACCTCGTTTGAGGGCGAGGAGAATTCGATCGGCGCAAGTCCGTTGAGCCATAGCCTGAGCCAGTGGGTCGGCTGACTTGAGGACGCTTGACGCTGGGAGAAGCTGAGGTGCGAGAGGGCGATCGCAACTGTCCAGTAGTTCTCAGCTGCTGATTGCGAACGGCTACAGGGGGCGCACTATATCGACTCTGATAGTTGCTCGCCGCCTGACCATAGGTTCGACCATAGCCACCATAGCCCGTGAGCGCGACTCCAGGCTGATAGACTGGCGGAAAATAATAGTGGGGCGTGAACAAGAGACTGCCGATCGCCTGACCTGCCAAAGCACCTGCAAAAGGTGTCCAAAAGCTCGGCTCTTGGCGAACTACGACAACTTCCTGTTGACCACTCTGCGGATTAACCTGAGTTTCAGTCACGTTATGAATGTATTCAATCCGGAAATCTTCAGTCAGGTGCATAACAGGCTGTCCCTTGTCTACTTTGAGGTAGCTCTTTTGACCCGCCTTGATCTCTTCATCTGTCAGACGTGCCATCTGCAAACTTTCTAGTTGCAGCGTGGACTGACCGGGCGCTGCGTTGAGCAACATTAGCGTGTATCCGCCGTTGATGTCGTCGTAGGAGGCTTGCTGCACAGGATAGGTGCCATCGGCAATTTGAACCTTGGCAACCTGGTTAGAGTCTACTTTTCCAGATGGGTCTACCTGAGGCGATCGCGTTGTTGACCCCCCTATTGAATCACCTGACGATGGGCCGCCACAGGCAACTGTGGTCAATACCAACGTCAGCATCATGGAAAAAATTAGAAATTTGCGAAACATAGTTAAAACAATAGTGAATTAAGAATTGAAATCTAAAGGCTTATAGAGGCACCAACTCTGGGTAATGCATTAGCAACTCATCTGAGGTGAGTTCGTCGCCGACTTGAGCCGGAGAGAAGTGAACTTGCACCGCCCGCAGTCTACCCTGATAGTGCAGGTTCATGATGGCTTTGAGTCCGGCTGTGAGGGCGCTAACGCTAGCCAAGTCGGTTTCCAGGGCAGGTGCATCCCCTTCACAGGCGATCGTGATCATCACCACTACATGTTGAGTCATGGGTAAGGAGAACGCTGCATCCGGCTCATCTAGCTCATCTGCCTCTAGGCTGCTGCCGTAGCGTTGAGCAGAGTCTGTAAATAGCTCAGTGACGTAGTCTCCCGCTTCACCCTCATCAAAAAATACGTCCCCTTCATTGGCGGCAGATTGCCAATAGGTGTCATATTGCATCAAGCTTTGGCAGATTTCTACAAGACCTTCTCCCAAAGCGTTTAAATCTCCTTCTGCCTCAATAGCCTGCCGTGCAGCTCGGTTGAGAACGCCCAGCAATGGAGCGACTTCGTCTCCAGTCAAGTGAATGAGCAAATGACAAACCACGATGCGAGTCTTGCCGCTCATGGAACTAAAACGATCGCGCCAGGAATTCATCATCTACCTTCCTTACCGTAAGCTAGTCCCAGCTTATCGTTTCTGAAATCGGTTTTGCGAATCGATCGGATGATTTTGATGGGTGCGTTGGTATGAAACCAGCGGCAGCAAAGCTAAATAGCAGGATTCGCGGGATCTGCTGCAAACGCTAACCAGAGAGGAAATTGCAGCAGAGCAATATCCACCACAATCTCGGACTCATCTACAATGACCAGCGGCATCTGTCTTTGCTTAACTAGGCGATCGGCTCTCTGCACCAAAGGTTCAGGAGCTTCAAATAGCATAATTCCTTGATCCGCCCCAAAGTCAGGACGAGACACCCCCAAACAATCCTGCAAGCCCCGCCGCCATTCTCCCAACCGCTCAGGAGAGTTGCCTAAGACCAAAACGCGAAGACGATCGCCATACAGCTCTTTTAAGATCGAAATTGTCGCAGAAGCAATTAAAATATTTTGCAGCCGCGAACCCATCGACTTCAGCGCCCCGCGTCCGCCCTGAGTAAAAAACCAGTTAGAAACCCGCTCCGCATGAATCGGCTCAAATGTCCGCCGTAGATGCCAGGGTGCGCCATAGTAATCAGGCGACAGGCGATATTGATCCAGCAGCTTACGAATCCTCGACCCCTGCTCCTGAAAGCCTGACTCCGCAAACTTGGGAGCCGCTTCGGCTCGATTGGCTGAATCTCGATTAGATTCGGCTCGATTAGATTCAGCCAATCGAGACTCAGCCGATCGCCCAGGAGCAGGGGGCGAGGAGGCATTAGACGATCGCTGAGATTCTGGGCGCTGGGGTTCTGGCGGAGCCATCTGCAACTGCTCAGCCGCCGTCACCAAATCCTGCAAGCTACCCACCAAGTAGTCTTTAAAGCCCTGAACTCGAATCGCCAAATCCTGCGATGCGCCCGCAAAAGTGGTTTTCATCTCATTACGAATCCGCTCTTGCCGCCGCTCAAGCTGATCCACAGCGACTTGCAGCGTTTGTCGCCGTTGCTCTAATTCGCTCAACCCTTCTTTAACCACCCGTCCGATCGCCGTTTGCGTTTCGGCAACCTGCTTCTGCAACAAATTGCTATGGGAGGCTTGCAAAGCTGCAATTTCCTGACGCAGCGCCTTCTCCTGCTGCTGTAGCTCGGCAACGCGGCGCTCTAAATCAATGATTTCACCGCTGGAGCTATAGGGGCGATCGGCAGACTTGTTGAAAGGCTCAGGAATCAAAGAGGGGTCTGAAGTCATGAAAAGTCCGAAGGGATGAAATTTAGGAAAACTGAGCAGGTCTATGGAACAGGTTTACGCAATAAAAGGACAGCGCTGTTCTAGGCAGGTACGCAGCATTTTAGGATCAAACAAAATAGGCAAGAAATGAATGCTGTTGATTTCCTTGAAATAAAACAGAATAGGAACGCCTGACCCAAAAATACGCCAGTTTTGCCACTCCTGATAGGGGAAATTGCGAATCAGCTTTTCTCCTCGATACACCTCCAAAGCCGCCTCGGTAAACAGCAGCCGCAGGGTGATAGCCTGAATCAGCAAAAATATGCCAAATAGGGCGATCGCCCCTCCCACCCAGACCTGCCACAAAAAGAGCGGCACCGCTAGAATCAGCAGAGCGATCGGCAGAGCATAGCTGGGGGCAAGCTGTACGGTTTCTGTAGCAGACGGCACCTCTGTGGAAGGCACGTTCGTAGGCGGTAAGTTGGGAGTAGTAGCCATGCGATCGATTCTCCCGTAAAAGCTGGTTTGAGATTTAGAACACCTTTATTTTAAGGGATTAGGAGATTGCAAATTAGGGTTTTGTGGCGCGCTCTGTGCGCCACAAAACCCTAAAAGCTGGATTGCAAAGGTGCGGAGCGGCTTTGCAATCCAGCTTTTAGGAAAAATGGGAAGATTTTATAGCAACCGCCAAAGCGGTTAGGATGGGGACATTTTGGGTGGGGCGCGAAGCGCCCCACCCAAAATGTCCTAAGCAAACTGGCGATAGCTATGCGATCTACTGGGGATGGCTGGTGTGAAGGAATGGCTGAAGTTTAGTTAGCCCACGCCTTGCGTTATCGCACTACCCGTACCCTGAAACATCAGCCAAGAGAGGAAGAAATCGCTGATAAAAATAGCTAGCAGAGCCGTGACTACCGCAGTCGTCGTAGATTGCCCCACGCCCTTCGCACCGCCTGTGGTTGTCAAGCCCCAGCTTGAGCCAATAATGGCAATCAGACTACCGAACACAACGCTTTTAATCACAGCGCTGATTAGATCCCAGCCCGATAAGAAGTTGCGGACTGAATTCAGAAAAACAGTATAGGAAATTCCGTAGAGCAAATCAGCAATCACCATACCTGCACCCATTCCGGCCACAAACGAAAGAATCGTGAGGAAAGGCAGCATCAGGCAGCAGGCCAACAGGCGAGGGATGACTAAATAATCGATCGGGTCAGTTTTTAACATATAAAGCGCGTCAATTTGCTCTGTCACCTGCATGGTGCCAATTTCGGCAGAAAACGCCGACCCGACCCGACCCGCCAGGATTACAGCCGTCAGCACGGGCGAGAGTTCTCGCACTAGAGCCAATGCCAACACGCCGCCGACCGTTGTGCCTGCCCCCAAGTTAATAAATTCGCGCGCCACCTGAATGGTGAACACCATGCCTACGGAAATGGCGGTGACCAGGGCAATCAGCAGCGACTCTGGCCCAACTAACACCATTTGATCTACGGTATTGCGACGGTGAATGTTACCTCTGATTAAGTGAACGATCACCTGTCCTCCCAGTAACACGGCAGCCAGAAGTCTCTGGCTCCATCTTCTTAAGCTTGAGCTATGGACGGTTTCAGTCATGGCAATGAGAATTCTGGGCTGGAGATCGTCCTAACTTTTGAGCAGAAGCGCGATCGCCCCACGTAAGAATTTTTAACACAAACTCTCATTAAATCAGTCTACTGTAACAATTTAGGTGCATCTTTATGGATGCATACTTTGCTGTTTGCAAGCGCGAATTTTTCTCAGGAAAGCAAATTCTTTCAAGTGAAGAAGTCAGGCTGAGGCAAAAAGTATTGGGACTTTAATTAGGAACCTTAACATGACCAGTAATTTAGCAATCAAGCTGCGTGAGGGCACCAAGAAAGCTCACTCGATGGCTGAAAATGTCGGATTTGTAAAATGTTTTTTGAAAGGGGTTGTCGAAAAAAACTCTTATCGCAAGCTGGTATCCAATCTCTACTTCGTCTATTCGGCAATGGAAGAAGAAATGGAAAAGCTGCACAGTCATCCCCTTGTCTCCAAAATTTACTTTCCTGAGCTGAACCGCAAGGCTAGCCTGGAGCAAGATTTGCAGTATTACTACGGCAACAACTGGCGTGAGCAGGTTGCTCCCTCAGAAGCCGCAAAAGCCTACATAGCTCGGATTCATGAAGTTGCGGCAACCCAGCCTGAGCTGCTGGCTGCGCACTCCTACACCCGCTACTTAGGGGATCTGTCTGGCGGACAAATCCTCAAGGGCATTGCTCAACGCGGCATGAACTTGTCTGAGGGCGAAGGCACTGCCTTTTATGAATTCAAGGAAATTCCTGATGAGAAGGCATTCAAAGCCGCCTACCGTCAGTCTTTGAATGAAATGCCGATCGATGATGTCACCGCCGATCGCATTGTCGATGAAGCCAACGCCGCCTTTGGCATGAACATGAAGCTGTTTAACGAGCTAGAAGGTAACTTGGTGAAGGCGATCGGTCAGATGCTCTTCAATACCCTGACCCGACGACGGACGCGAGGCAGCACCGAGTTGGCAACGGCTGAGTAGCATCTAAGTGACAGATCAGCAGCGGCTGAGCTGGTTTTGAGCTTGGGAGATTGGGGTTGGGGAGTAAGCTGAGCGTTGTGAGTTGATCAATTCAGCGTAAAATTCAGAACACTGGTTTATTTCTCATTCCCAATCTCCTCATCTCACCCCTACTCCCTGAAATGCGCTTCGACAAGATTTTGATTGCCAACCGTGGAGAGATTGCGTTGCGAATTCTTCGCACCTGTGAAGAGATGGGCATTGCCACGGTTGCCGTATATTCGACAGTAGACAGCCAAGCCCTTCACGTCCAGCTTGCGGATGAGGCAGTCTGCATCGGAGAACCCCCCAGCAGCAAGAGCTATCTCAACATTCCCAACATCATTGCGGCGGCACTGACCCGCAACGCGGCGGCAATCCATCCGGGATACGGCTTTTTGGCGGAAAATGCCCGCTTCGCCGAAATCTGCGCCGATCATCAGATTGCCTTTATCGGGCCTTCGCCGGAATCGATGCGCGCTATGGGCGACAAATCGACCGCCAAAGAGACAATGATGCGGATTGGCGTACCCACCGTTCCGGGTAGCGATGGGCTGATCACCGACGAGAAAGAGGTGCTGGCGATCGCCCAAAAAATTGGCTATCCCGTCATCATCAAAGCCACGGCGGGCGGCGGCGGACGGGGCATGAGAATGGTGCGTCAGGAAGAAGACCTGATTAAATCTTTTCTTGCCGCTCAAGGCGAGGCAGAAGCGGCATTTGGCAATGGGGGAGTCTACCTGGAAAAGTTTGTAGAGCGTCCCCGCCACATCGAGTTTCAAATTTTGGCGGATAGCTACGGCAACGTCATTCATTTGGGCGAACGAGATTGTTCGATTCAGCGGCGGCACCAAAAGCTATTGGAGGAAGCCCCTAGTCCGGCGCTAGATGCAGAGCTGCGGCAGAAGATGGGGGAGGCGGCAGTCCGAGCGGCTCAGTCAATTAATTACGTGGGAGCAGGCACTGTCGAGTTTTTGCTCGATCGCTCCGGCAGCTTTTACTTCATGGAGATGAACACCCGTATCCAAGTCGAGCATCCTGTGACTGAGATGATCACGGGGCTAGATCTAATTGCCGAGCAAATCCGCATTGCCCAGGGCGAGAAGCTGAGCCTGACTCAAGATCAGGTGGAGATCAGGGGACACGCGATCGAATGTCGCATTAACGCCGAAGATCCAGAATTTAATTTTCGACCGCATCCCGGACGGATTAATGGCTACCTGCCGCCGGGTGGCCCAGGGGTGCGAATGGATTCCCACGTCTACACCGACTACGAAATTCCGCCCTACTACGACTCGCTGATCGGCAAGCTGATTGTCTGGGGAGTCGATCGCACGGCGGCAATTCAGCGAATGCGGCGGGCGCTCCGGGAGTTTGCTATTACGGGTTTGCCGACGACGATCGCCTTTCACCAAAAGATTTTGGAAAATCCAGACTTTATTCAGGGCGAAGTCTACACTAATTTTGTCGAGCAGATGATGTCGCAATGAATCCCTACCTGCTTTTGAGCCAAACCGATCGCCAGCGAGTCAGCGATGGAGCCGTGATGCCCATCCTGGAGGCTGGCGCAGCGCGCCAGCTCGTGCTGATCTGGTCGCAGTTGGGAGATTTTGACAGCCTTGAGTATGCCTGGTGGCTCCAGCGGGAGATGCAGCAACTGCAATCGGCAGGTGTTGTGATTCGGGCGGTCGGGATTGGCGATCGCGCTTCGGGTCAGAAATTCTGCGCTTACACAGGATTTCCCGCCGAGTGGCTGTTTGTAGACCCGACGGCAGAGTTACATAAAGCGCTCAGCCTCTACCCAGGGCTATCCTTCAAGCTGCCTGCTCTATCAGCGGGTCAGAATGCTTGGCTTAACCTGATGCTGATGTGCGCTGGAATCGGCAGCCCTGGCACCCTTGCCGAAGTGTTTCGGGGCTATCGGGGCGATCGCCAAGCTCCTCAGCTAATTGCTGACGAAGAAATTGTAAAAGCGGCACCTCTGCCGCCGCTGAAAGGCTCGTTTTTTCAGTGGGCAGGCGGCAAAGGCTTCCAGCGACCGTTTGAGCTGGCAACCTTGCGGTTGCGCAATATGGCAGAAGTGCTGAGCCACTGGAACACCTATGTGCCGGATTCGACCTATCTGACCCAGCGAGGAGCCACCTTTCTGTTTGATGCCCAGGGAAGTCTGCTTTATGAACACCGCGATCGCGGTATCCTCGGCTTTGCAGCAGATCAGAGCAATCCCCTGTCGTTTTTGTCGTCTGTGTAGCAAACTGGCGACAGCCATAAATGACCCATAGGAAAGCGGGCGCGAACTTTGCGCCCTTCCCAAGTAGGGGCTTAGCATTGCTAAGTCCCTACAGCAGATCGGTTGTACAGGTTATTTAATCCATGATCCTAACCTTTCGCTAGCCAAGCCTCTAAACCGATCGGTGCCTGTACCTGAGCCAAAATCGATCGCAGCTGATCGCCCTCCAAAACCTCAGTTTCCAGCAGGCTTTGGGTTGCAGATTCTAGCAGGTGACGGTTGAGCCGCAAAATCTCCACCGCCATCTCGTGCGCTCTATCGAGGCTTTGCTTAACTTGGCGATCGATTTCCCCTGCCACTTCTGCGCCCACTGTCCGTCGGACGCTGCCGCCCTCCAGGAATTGAGCTGAGTTCTTTTCAAAAGCGATCGGTCCCAGGGTTGTATTCATGCCGTACTGCGTCACTGCCCGCTCGGCTAAATCTGTCGCTTTCTGAATGTCGTCACTAGCACCCGTAGAAACCTTGCCGAAGACAATTTCCTCTGCCGATCGCCCGCCCAGCAAAGTCGCAAGCTGTCCTCGTAACTCGTCTTCCAGCAGCAAGAAGCGATCGACCTCTGGCACTTGCAGGGTATAGCCCAAGGCTCCCAATCCGCGCGGCACGATGGAGATTTTTGAGGTTTTGTTGCTCCCTGGCATCAGCGCTCCCACGAGGGCATGACCGACTTCGTGATACGCCACGGTTTGCCGCTCCAGCGGTGTCAACACCCGCGATCGCTTCTCCAATCCGGCAACGACCCGTTCGATCGCTTCTTTGAAGTCCGCCATCAGCACCGCCTGACGCTGGTTACGCACCGCCATCAGCGCCGCTTCGTTCACAAGATTCGCCAAATCTGCGCCTGCAAAACCGGAGGTTTGGGTGGCGATCGCGTCTAAATCCACATCTTCACCGAGAATGACGGGACGGGCATGAACCCGCAGAATCTCAGCTCTGCCAATTTTGTCAGGGCGATCGACTAGAACCTGGCGATCGAAACGACCGGGACGACGCAGGGCAGGATCAAGGATTTCGGGGCGATTGGTTGCCGCTACGACAATCACGCCATCGTTACCGTCAAAGCCGTCCATTTCTGTCAGCAATTGATTCAGGGTTTGCTCCCGCTCATCATTGCCGTTGAGATTATTGCCGCGAGTTTTGCCGATCGCGTCTAGTTCATCAATAAAAATAATGCAGGGAGCTTGGCGCTTTGCCCGGTTAAACAAGTCTCGGACGCGAGAGGCACCCACGCCGACGTAGAGTTCAACAAATTCTGAGCCGGACATACTTAGGAAAGGAACGCCAGCCTCGCCAGCTACAGCTTTTGCCAAAAGCGTCTTACCCGTTCCTGGAGGCCCGACTAGCAAAACCCCTTTAGGAATTTTTGCCCCAATCTTGCGATACTTTTCGCCGTGAGAGAGAAAATCAACGACTTCTTGCAGCTCCTGCTTGGCTTCATCTACGCCCGCAACATCGGCAAAGGTCATGCCCGTTTTGCCCTGGCTGTAGGTTCGAGGATTGCTTTTGCCCACGCCCATGCCCACGCCAGCGCCCGCATTGCTAAATTTCATCAGCCATGCAAACGTACCCACCAGCATTCCTACCGAGAGCATCATACCCATCACGCCCGCAGCAGTCGCCGTATTCTCAGAACGGGTAAATTCTACGTTATGGCTCTGCAACAGACTAGGTAAATCATCAGTATTCCCAGAGGACTGAGTGGAGTAATGTTGACCGCCAAATTCAGGTTTGAGACTGTACTCAATGCGATCGGGCTTAATCACTACCCGTTGCACCTGTGCGGATTTAATCTGCTCAATAAACTTGCTGTAGAGTACCTGCGATCGGGCTGTCTGCATGGAAACAATTCCTGGTAGGGTGGGAGAACTTCTTGCTTCATTCTCCTGTACCCTACCTAAGGAGGATAGATGAGATTACGCCACTTTTTTTAGCGTTTTCCGAAGACTGTCAGCTTCGATGTACGGTTGTTACACCGTTTAAGGAGGTTTACCGCATAGTTAATCACTCTAATACAATCCCGGTGCGCGCCGGAATCCCCAGAAACAGATTGTCAATCGTCCAGGTGACTTCGATCGCTTCATCCTCGTCCGTACTGTATAAAATCTGTTTCGGCTGAGCGTTTAGCCGTGTCCCTACTGACTCCAAATCTATTTTCCCTAGCGTATCTCCTGCATTCACCGCAACGATCAGCACTTCATCCTGCCAGATGCGCGCAAAAACATAGACTTGTTCTTCTGCGCCCAGCAAGCGATATTCTCCAACTCTTAAAGATAAACGGCTGTGGCGTAAGGCAATTAACTGACGATGACAGGACAAGATCTCTGAATTCCACTGTTCTCTAGCCGGAAAGCTGCGTCGTGAATCGGGATCTAATGCCCCCTCTAGACCCACCTCGTCGCCGTAGTAAACGCTGGGCGCACCCGGAAAGGTCATCATCAGCAGGTTGGCTAACTTAACCGTTTCCACATCGCCCCCGACGATCGTTAGCAGCCTTGCCGTGTCATGACTTGCCAGCAAATTCAGTTGAGTCAACTGGATATCCCAGGCGTGAGCATGCAGCAAAAGCTGAATTTTGTCGGCGTAAGCTGCCGCATCGATCGCCGGATGCGGATCATAATTTCTACCCTGAGCATGTTCGGCAATGACCCGATCGCCCCCCGTAAAGGCGATCGTTGCTCCGGCAAACCGATAGTTCATGACCCCATCGAACTGTGTACCATCCAGCCATTTGCGGGCATCGCGCCAAATTTCACCCACAATATAGGCGTTGGGATTAATTGCCTTGACGCGATCGCGGAACTCTTGCCAAAATCCCGGCTCGTCAATGCAGAAAGGCACGTCTAGCCGCCAGCCATCGATCCCGACTCGTATCCAGTGTTCTGCCACTCGCATGATGTATTCACGCACCGCCGGATTGGTGTGGTTAAGTTCGGGCAGGGCGCGGTTGTCAAACCAGCCTTTGTAGTTGGCAGGGCGATCGCCATCGTACGCCGACAAAGGCCATGCCTCAATCTTGAACCAGTCTAGCCAAGGCGAGTAAGAGCCATTCTCCAAAATGTCGTTAAAGAAGAAAAAGCCGCGCCCCACGTGATTAAAAACGCCGTCCAGAACTACCTTCATGCCTCGCCCATGGGCAGCTTCCAGCAGTCGATAGAGCGACTCGTTGCCGCCCAGCAACGGATCAACCTGATAGTAGTCGTGGGTGTGGTAGCGGTGGTTGCAGGTTGCCTGAAAAATCGGCGTGAAATAGACGGCAGTAAATCCCAAGTCCTGAATGTAGTCGAGCTGCTCAATCACCCCCCAGAGGTCTCCACCCTTATAGCCTTGCAGCGTTGGAGGTGCGTCCCAACCTTCCAAGAGGATACCTGTTGACGGCGATCGGCTTTTGGCAAAGCGATCGAGGAAAATTTGGTAGAAAACAGCCTGTTTGACCCAGTCTGGCGTGTGAATCGGCATGGCTCTGGCTTAGGGTTACGCAGAGAATTGTAACGCTGAACGTATGAGCGTAACGGATTCTGTGGCAGATGTCGTATATTGGCGTTCCTTTAAAGGGCGATCGTCAGCCAATCGAGATAAATAGGCTTACGGCTGGCTCTCGTCATCAGGCTGAGCGGGAGCGTCGGGCTGATGGGGAGCGCTAGGCTGAGCGGGAGCTGTCTCTTGCCGACTCAGTTCATCCCAAGTCATCCAGGTCAAAGCAGAGGCATTTTGGTCTTGACTAGAGGCTGCCTTGACTGGATTGATTTTGACCTGATCCCAACTTGTCCAGTAGAGAGCAGGAGTATTTGCAGCAGGGGCTTGAACGGGTTCTGCCTGAACAGACTCTGCTTGACGAGACTCTGTGACCAGTTCTTCAAATTCTGGTTCAGTCCCTAATTCTTCAAATTCCGGTTCAGTCTCTAGTTCCTCGAATTCTGGCTCCTGAGGCTGTTCGCTGACTGATTGCACAGCCAAAGACGATGACGATTCAGCCAGAGACTGCGATTCTGACAATACGCGATCGCGAGTAGTGCCCAACGCATCCAGAATTAGCTCTAATTCCTCGTAGGTAATGTTCCTCAAATGGGTCAAGCGCTGTATCAAGATCTGCCGCAATGTTTCCCGATCGTAGGGTGCAAGCCGCTGACTCAAGGTTTGATAGTCAACAGTTTCATCTGCCAAAATTGACTTGAAATCGGGCAGAATGTCGTCGAAAAACAGCTGTTCTTTAGGAGTTGAAATGAGATAAGTTTCAATCTGCTGTCTGAGATCCAGGGCAATATGATGTTCTTCTGCCTCGCGTGCAGCCGACACAACCTCCCAACGAATGGCTTCTAGGCGATCGGCGATGGCTTGAACAGCATCTTGGGTAAACACTCCCCGCGAGCTTAATCGCTCCACAAAGTAAGCACGATCGATTTGCGATAGCGCCATTTCATTCTCACTAGCTTCTGGTTCACTAGCTTCTGGCGCATTCACTTCTGACCTGAGCAAAATTTCGCGGAAATCTTTGTCGATCGCCTCTGGAGTCATCTGCCAGGAGTAGGTTTTTAGCAAATAGTTTTCGACAGCGGCACGGAGCGAGTTAGACAGTCCGGTTTCTTGAGTTTCTTCCATAGTTGAATACATCGATCGTACTAGATCGTCAGCCGCAAAGGGATTAAGTTGCTGTTCGCTTGTTTCCTCCGGTTCTGTAGAAATCTCTGGCTGCGTTTCCTCTGCCTCCGACAGCGATATTATCTGAGATTCTTCGATCGTCATAGGTTCCTCGGTTGCTACCGCTGGTTGTGTGGCTTCTTCCGTATCAGCAGACGCTGCTTCTGAAGTTAAAACTTCTCCAAGTGGCTGCACTAATGCCTGTCTTTGCCGCCACCCTTGCAATAGTCCAATCAGCACCATTAGCACTAATCCAATCAGTATGATTGGCAACAGCAACCCCCAAACATCATTGACCATAAATTGAACCAGAAATGCAGACATAAAAACTGCAATAATTGAAGCTGTCAAACTGGCATTCTCAAGCTGAAACCATATGAGGCAGATTAAGAACGCCTGTAGAGAAAAATTATTTATGAAGTCAAAATACTGACCTGCTTCACATCTCAGAGGATGTTTGAAAAGCGCCGATTGCTACCCGAACAGCCCCCCAAACTCCCCAGTTCTGGGGGACTTTGAACAAAAATTGGTTACATGCTTCGCACAAGCAAGCGAACGAAAGTTCCCCAGACTTTGAGGGTTGGGGGGCGATAGCAAAACATTTGATACTCTTTAAACATCCTCTTACACTCAGCGGCTAGAGCAACAATTTTGATATCTCAAACATCCTACACGCTTCATTAAAATGAGACCCTACCAAAGAATGGCAGGGTCGCTAGTTGGCTCACGATACTCGCTGCTTCTCGGCTAGATTTGGAGCTTAATCTGACCTAGATATCACCATGACGCATGACAGGAAAACAGCTTTAACCTATGCCAACTGTGCTAAATTTGCACGGCGGTTAGAGTTATTTCAGTCTCACGATCGCTCAAGTAAACACCGCTAAGACGAGTATCAAAGAAGAAGGCGCAAAGAGTTGATGCCTCTAAAACATTTAGGGTGAGCGTGTCATCATAACCGTTGAGAGACGACCAAGTTGTCTGCGCTTCAACATTGGTCTTCTGGTTGATTACCTTACCTCCGTAAATCCAGAGCAGTACTATCGGTTCTCCCTCTTCATCAGAGTTTGTTCCAGAACTAAATATACCGCTCTCAATTCTAATGATGTAAGTTCCAGGCTCTAGGATCATGGAGACAGAAACTTCGTCTTGAAGCTCTTTCATCGCTTCAGGCTCAAGCAAGTAGCAGTTTCTCTTGCTATGTACCCTTAGATCAGCGATCGCACATTCCCCAGCCCTTTGCGCTTCTAAAATAGAGTCACTCTGCCCATCTAGTGAGCTATCTAGTAAGCAGTCTCGGCTTTTTTTTCCGGTTCGTAAACTGGAGCCGTAGATGGAGCTACAGATGATTCACCCCTAGATGACGTGCTTACAACAGGGCAAGCTGGACCTGCATCCACTTCTTCGACCTTTCTCACCCGACGAATCAGAAGAACCTCTTCTTCACGACGAACGATGGTGCGAACAGGCGCAACGCAAACGATGTCGCGGTTACGATCGCGATCGAAGCTATCAAAGCTCAAGGCTTCAATATCAACAGGAATGATTGAACCATCAGACTTGTTATACATGATGCTTCTGGAAATTGGAATCTAGGACTCTAGTTAGAACGGATGATGGGGCAAGCTGGACCTGCATCCACTTCTTCAACCTTTCTCACGCGACGAATCAAAAGCACTTCTTCTTCACGACGAACGATGGTGCGAACGGGCGCAACGCAAACGATGTCGCGGTTGCGATCGCGCTCAAAGCTGTCGAAGCTCAGTGCATCGATGTCAACAGGAATGATTGAACCGTTGGTTTGGTTGTACATGGTGCTCCTAGGGATTGTAATCTGGAAGGTTTTAATCTGGATAGCGATACTTTGAGCGATTGAAACTCAAGACTCTAGTTAGAGCGGATGATGGGGCAAGCTGGACCTGCATCCACTTCTTCAACCTTTCTCACGCGACGAATCAAAAGCACTTCTTCTTCACGACGAACGATGGTGCGAACGGGCGCAACGCAAACGATGTCGCGGTTGCGATCGCGATCGAAACTGTCAAAGCTCAGTGCTTCGATATCAACAGGAATGATTGAACCGTTGGCTTGGTTGTACATAGCGCTCCTAGGGGTTGAATTCAAATCTTGGAGTGGGTTGACTTAACCTTCTAAAAGAATAGCGTCTTACAAGTTTTTTGTGAAGTAATAAGAGCTATATTTCGCATTGGCATTTGTTATATTAATCAACTAATTTATTAGAGATTATTAAACTTGATTGACCTCTACATATAGCGTGAGTCTGCTGAATTCATTAAGTAAATCTCTACTGATATAAAACCGTAATCCTGAAGGTAGATGCAATTGTTTGGTAGCGCACAATTTTAGTCTTTATCTATATATAAGTTCTACTTCTACTTAAGCTTAAATATAGCTAAGTTGAGTTTGTAATGCCTTGATCTAAAAGGGAAAAAACCGGATTCATTGAGCTTGATTTAACCCACAAAAAAGCCAGACTTGTCTAGTTTTACCAAGACTCGTCTGACTGTTGTTTAGCGTCGGTATGCTAACGCTTTTGAGGGCTGCTTTGAGTAGTTTCTAGAGAAAATAAAGCAGCAAATAAGCTTCTTTTTAACCTCCGCGATCGCATCTTCTAGAAATAAGCAAAGAGTTTAAATTGCTGTCAAAGTTCTCCAGAATTAGGGGGTTTAGGAGGCTGTTCGGGCAGCAGTTGCCACTTCTCAAACGTCCGCTTAGTTGAAAATGCCCAAGGGGGCATCTTTGACCTAATGGGAGACTACCGAGTAACGTAGGAACCCACATCTAGCAGTCGAGCAGGAACCCATCCGCCATCTGCTAGTTCTGCCCAATTATCGCTGCGGCGACCTGACAATGTGACGCGCTGTCCATCATAGAGAACACCCGTTACGGAGTGACTTGCATCGGGACCTGAATGAATGCTGAGAGATTTGCCATCATTTTTGACCAATGCCTCAGAGCGTTCCTGATGAGTTGGGTAAAGATTGCGATCGCGGTTTTTAGTCCATGCCAACAGCAAGGGTAAACCGATGATCGGCAGCAACAGCCACCAAAGACTAGATAGGTTGGGAGCCGCTACAGAAGCTGCCGCTGTATCATCGCCAATCATGGCACCTGCTGACGCTGAATACCCACAGGTTAGCTTGTAGGCTTGCCCCGCGCGATCGAGGTTTAACACCACATTAGCGCCGTCTGTGCCAGCCTTAGACTCTACTGAAACGACATCTCTTACCTGAAATCCTTTTGACTCTGCTGAACGCGTACAGGCTTCTGTTGCAGCAGCAGCTAAGTCAGCAGATACGGTTTGTGCGTAAGCAGATGAAATGGGAAGCACCAAAGATAGTAACAGTACAGTGGATGGAACAATTGATAAATTCAGACGTTTCATGGTTCTAATCACCCTTTTAGTGAGTAAGTGATAAAGTATTGTCCATAGAGAAAAGCACCCGGCTATCGGATAAGCATTTCTTGCCCTCATGTCGAAAGACTCGCGTTTGTTCAACCAGAGTAAGGAGTAATCTACCCTAGAGAAACGCCCAGCGAATTAACATTTTTTTGCGCATGTTTCTGCCAACACCGCTTTCTATACTTGCCTTACCAATAAAACCCTCTGAGGCTTTCCTGCACTGGTTTTGAGCAGATATGAAAATTCCGATCTCATAGTCTCAAGCAGAGCTAGCTAATCAGTAGCCAGCCAATCAAAAGGGGACATTAACTTTTGATTTGGGTCACTTGTCTACCCATACTGATGAAGATAAAGCAGGAAAATAACAAACTAATATGGGGTAGTGGTATTTGGGTAAGGATTTTTTGTTGCATGGGCTTTGCCCATGCAACAAAAAATCCTTACCCCTCAAGGACTACCTAAATATGTAAACTGGCGATCTTTTGAGGAAGCCACTGATTTACGTTTCTAAGTTTGAATTTCTGCGATCTGTAGAGAATCTGTTTCCATCATCACAATTAACGTAAATTTAATATCTATTTGCTTTTCAGAAGCATTCTGTGTTTTTGGCGATCGCTCCACCCAAAAGTACAAGCCGTCTCAATGCTCTGTACTTAATTTTTCATGAGAGTGTTGCCTCGATACAAATCTCATGGGTTTGACTCAACAGAATTGCGTAACCCTACTAGACTTGGTAATCTCCTAAGTAGATATCAGTGTCAAAGCGTCTAGTTGGTTGCAGGTTACAGAGACTTACCATGAAAATTTTGCTGGTAGAAGACGACAAGCCCACAGCCGCTCTATTGGCAGAGGCGCTCACCGCTCACCGCTACACGATCGACCTGGCGACCGATGGTCAGACTGGACTTGCTCTGGCGACAGCATGGGACTTTGATCTGATTCTTCTAGATGTGATGATTCCCAAGCTAGATGGACTGGGTCTATGCCGTCAGCTTCGAGCCAAGGGGTATCAGAAACCTATTCTTTTATTCACGTCAAAGAATTCCACTGCCGACGTGATCAGTGGCTTTAATGCGGGTGCCGATGACTATGTGACTAAGCCTTGCGAAATCCCTGAATTAATCGTGCGCATTCGGGCTTTACTCCGTCGAGGGGAAACTGCCCTAGCACCCGCTCTATTAACGTGGGGAGATCTGCATCTCAACCCAGTTTCGGCAGAAGTTATTTATCAAACTCATACGCTTTCCCTGACCCCCAAGGAATATAGTTTGCTGGAGTTGTTTCTTCGCAACCCTCAGCGGATCTTCGATCGCGGCGCTATTATTGACCGAATATGGTCTATTGATGACCTGCCTTCAGAGGGTGCCGTGACTAATTTGATCAAAAATTTGCGGCAAAAGCTGCGGGCAGCAGGAATGACGACGGAGATGCTGGAGACAGTCTATGGCTTGGGCTATCGTCTCAAGACTCCACTGCCCAAGACGGCATCCGGCAACCCGCCAGAGGGCGAAGCTCTGGGGAGGAGAAGCCAGCAGGGATTAGCATCCGTTAATAAAGTGTTGGATCAGTTCAGAGATTCCTTTATTGAGCGGATTGCTTCCCTGGAGAGGGTCGAACAGGCGCTGCGGATGAGCCTTAGCCAAAGTCATCCTAGCCAAAGCCACCCTAGCCAAAGCCACCTTAGCCAAGCCTTACGACAGACCGCCTGCGAAGATGCCCATAAACTGGCGGGAGGGCTGGGTATGTTTGGCTATGAGGAAGGGTCGAGACTGGCACGGGCGATCGAACATTTGTTGATGGGCGATCGTCCCCTGACTCCACCCGAAATCGCCAATCTATCCCAACGCGTGATGGATTTGCAGAAAGAACTTGCCCATCCGCCCAAAGCCTTGACTACCCTAACGAAAGAGCTGCTGCTGCCCATTCAATCTCGCTCGGTGATGGTGGTGAGCCGCGATGTCACCTTTACGGAATCCCTGCAAGCAGAAGCTGTGACTTGGGGATGTCAACTCGAAAGGGTGCCGCCTGGATCTGCCGTCCAGAAAATTGCGCAAGCTCTTCCTGACCTGATCTTGTTAGATTGTGCGTCAGATCAAGGAGTAGCTCAAGATTCTGAAGTCTCAGTAGCGCTGTTGGAAACCTTAGCGAACCAGTTTCCAGCCCTTCCGATGGTCATCATAGCGCCAGAAAGCCAGGGCGATCGCCCCACTCACCTTGATGAAACACAGCCTGGGAAGAGGCGCATTCTGCAAAAACCGATCTCAGTGGCGCAGGTATTTGAAGCCATTACCCAATTGACTGATACCCAGTTTACTGAGCGGACTGAGGCTGCTGTGCATCCTGAATCTCTAGATGTTCAAGTAGATGTTCAAGTAGATGTTCGAGACGCCGCCAAGGTGATGATTGTCGATGATGACTCACTAATGTTGGAGGCTCTGAAGGTGCTGTTGCAGCCGCAAGGGTTTCAAGTTACGGTTCTGGAAGATCCTGGGCAATTCTGGGATGTGCTGAGGGCGATCGCGCCTGATGTGCTGCTGCTTGATCTAGAAATGCCGATCTTTAGCGGCATAGACTTGTGTCAGGCAATACGCCAAGACTCAACCTGGAAAGACTTGCCCATCCTGATCGTGACGGCTCATACAGATATTCCTTCTCTGCGTCAGGTGTTTGCGGCTGGAGCGAACGATTTTGTCAGCAAGCCGATTATTCGCTCAGAGCTGATTACTCGCGTACTCAACCAGCTCGATCGCGCCTCTGCTGTTCGCTCGTCTCTAATCCCTTCATGCGTATAAATTTGCCGTCTGTAAATTTGCCTATGTTTCGGCTTGCGGTTGCCAGCTCCCGTGACAACGATCGCCGTCGCCCTGCCCTGCCGCTGCGCCTCGCCCTGATCGCGCTGTTTGTGCTGCTAACGGTGGGAACGGTGGGATTTGTCGAGACGTTGTTCTTTCTCAATGGACAGCAGGCAGCGCAGAACCTCGCCAATCGCTTGATGGATGATGTTGGTGGTCGAGTGGGGCTTTATTTAGAGACTTACTTGCAGACCCCCCAACTGGTCAATCGGCTGAACGCGGATGCTGTGGCTTTGGGTGAGCTAGATTTGCAAGACCTCCCGGCGCTGGAGCGGCATTTATTCACGCAGTTGATGCAGTTTGAGTCTCTCAGCGGCATTCAGGCAGGCAATCGCCAAAATGACTTCAGGATGGTGACGCGGCAAGATGGGTTGCGGCTGCTTCAATCAGACTCGGCTAACCCTACTCAGATGCAGGAATATGCCCTCAATGGCGGGGGAGTCAAAAGCGATTTGATGAGCGCCTCTAGCGCCACCACCGTACGAAATCAGCTCTGGTATCAGACGGCTCTTTTTTTGGAGAAACCAACTTGGGGAGTGATTTCTCAAAGCTCGACGGGTGATGTCTCTCTGACGGCAACCCGCCCCGTTTTTGATGCGCAAGGGCAAGTCAGCGGCGTGTTCTCTGCCGCCATTTTTTTGAATGCCATCAACACGTTCCTCAGCCAGCTTCAGCTGGCAAAATATGGCAAGGTCTTCATCCTCGAACCGAATGGTTGGATCGTGAGCACCTCCGATCAAAAATGGTCTGAGAGCGGCTCTCCTTTTCAGCGATTTAATTTAGTAGACAGCCCTGATCCAGTGGCGCAAATGGCAGGGCGATCGCTGATTCAGCAATTTGGCGACTTTTCGCGGATCGATCGCCCGCAGCAGCTCGTGTTTTCACAGCAGGGCGATCGGCATTTTCTCCAGGTGATGCCGTTTCGAGATGAGTACGGACTCAATTGGCTGACGGTCGTTACGGTTCCAGAGGCAGAGTTTTTGGGACAAATCCATCTCAGCACCCGCACGACTCTGCTGATCTGTGCGATCGCCTTGCTGGTGTCCATTCTGCTGGGGCTGTGGATGGCTCGATGCATCAGCCGACCGATTCAGCAGCTCAGCCGCGCCAGCTACACCTTGGCTGAAGGAGAGTGGCGTGAACCCTTCTCGTCAGAAAGCCCCTTTGCAGAAGTGCAGGTTTTGGCGACGGCTTTTAACCGCATGGCTCGACAATTGCAGGACTATTTTGATCACGCCGCAACGGCGCTCAAAGCATCAGAAGAAAAGTTTGCCAAGATGTTTCACAGTACGCCTGACCCGATCGTCATTGCGACGCAGGAGGGGCATTATTTAGAGGTGAATGATGCCTTTGTTGAGGTGTTTGGCTACTCCAGAGCGGAGGTGATCGGTCGCAAAGTCTCCGAGGTGGAACTCTGGGTTTGCCCAGAAGAGCGCAAGCACTATGTGCGATCGATTGAGGCGCTAGGTCGCATCAAAAACCAGGAATATATGTTCCGCAAAAAAACGGGTGCGGTACTAACGGCTCTGTTTTCAACCGAAACCGTCAATATTGGGGAGCAAAAATGTTTCATTGGCATTGCCAAAGAAATTACCGATCGCAAGCGAATGGAGGAAAATTTACGGCAGAGTGAGGCGGCGCTTCGGGAGGCACAGCGCATTGCCCACATTGGCAGCTGGGAATATGATCCGCAAACTCAAACCTTGACGGGATCGGAAGAGCTATTTCGGATCTGTGGTCTGACTCCCAAGCCCTTTTTTAGCTTGGATGAGTTCTCGCAGGTGATTCACTCAGGCGATCGATGCACCCATCAGCAGCTCATTGACGCAGCGGTTGTCGAGGGCAGAATCTACAGAAACGATGCGCGGATTCTTCATCGAGATGGCTCGGTTCGCCATGTGGAAGTGCGCGGAGAACCTGTTTTTGATGCCGAGGGAAATTTGATCCGGATCATGGGGACAGCGCTGGATATTACCGATCGCAAGCAAATTGAAGACGCGCTCAGACAGAGCGAACAGCTCTTTCGTAATGCGTTTGTCAGCAGCGCTTTTGGCATTAGCATCCGATCTATGACCGGGAGATATTTGCAGGTCAACCCAGCGCTTTGCAAAATGCTGGGCTACACGGAAGCGGAGCTGTTGAACCTGACCTATCGCGATCTTACCCACCCCAACGACCTGGCGATCGATCCCAACAACACGATTCGCAAGCTGGTGACAGGCGAAATTGACTGCTACGAGCTAGAAAAACGATTTCTGCACAAAGAGGGGCAGATTATTTGGGGATTGATCAGCATGTCGATCGTGCGAGACTTGGAGCAGCATCCGCTTTATTTTGTGACTCAGGTGCAAGATATTAGCGATCGCAAACGCGCCGAAGCCGCCCTGCGTCAAAGTGAAACTCGGCTTCGCAATTTGGCTGCCGCTGCTCCTGTCAATATCTACTCCTTGGTGCAGCGTCAAGATGGCTCGATTGAGTTTGAATACATTAACCAAGTCGTTGAAGAATTCCACGAGGTCAGCCTAGAAGAGTTTTTGGCAGATCCGGCTCAAATTATCATGGGGCAGATGCACCCAGACTATCGGGAAGGCTATCGAGCTGCCGCTGAGCGCAGCGCAGAAACGCTAGAACGCTTTAACTATGAGTGGCAGATCATCACGCCTTCTGGAAAGGTGAAGTGGCTGCAAGCCCACTCTCAGCCCGAACGCCGAGAGAATGGCGATGTTTGCTGGCATGGAGTCGTGCTGGATGTGAGCGATCGCAAACAGTCTGAGGAAGCCTTGCGCCAAAGTGAAGCCCGCTTCCAAAAACTGGCGGCAACTTCACCGGGCGAGATTTTCATTAAAACCATGCATACCGATGGCTCCCTCACCTTTGAGTACATCAGCTCGGTCTGTCAAGAAATTCATGAATTGGAACCAGAGGCGTTTCTAGAGAATTCGGCTCCCTTCTTTGAGCAAATGCATCCTGACGATCTGCCCTTGTGCCTAGAGGCTGCGACTCGGTGTGCCCAAGACCTGACCCCGTTGGATCATGAGCTACGGATTATCACGCCATCGGGCAAGGTGAAGTGGATGCGCCTCACCTCTCGCCCTGAGCGCCAAGACAACGGCGATATTAGCTGGTACGGCATCATGCTAGATATTACCGATCGCAAGCAGATTGAAGAGCGCCTACAGCAGAGCGAAGCCACGAAGGAGCAGATTCTCAAAGCTATTCCTGATCTGATCATTTGGATGGCGAGTGATGGAACTTGCCTGGATCTGATTGATGGCAGCATGGGTACCGATCTCTACGTCAGATCGGAATCGGTTGGGAAAAATCTCTATGATCTGTTTCCATCGGACATGGCGCAAGCTAGGGCGATCGCCATTCAGCAGGCATTGCAAACCTCGGAGGTGCAGCTCTACGAACAGCAGCTGACGGTTCGGGGCAGTCTCCAATATGAAGAAGTACGAGTCGTTAGCGTGGGTGGCGATCGCTTTTTGGTGATTGTGCGGAACATCACCCAGCGCAAGCTGAGCGAGATCCAGCGCCAGCGGGCAGAAGCCGAGCTAGAGATCCAGCGATCGTTCTTCCGGCAGGTGATTGATGTCATGCCTAGCTCTGTTTTTGTCAAAGATCTAGAAGGGCGGTTCCTGCTTGCCAATCAGGTAGTTTCAGAGAGCTATGGATTCCCGGTTGAGGAAATCATTGGTAGGCGAGAAGCCGATTTTAATCTCAGCGCCACGCCAGAACAGCTTGAGCACTGTTCAGAAAACAATTGGGAGGTGATCACCAGCGGTCAGCCGAAGCAGACGTTGCCCTATCAAATTGTCAAGGCTAACGGAGAGCAGCGGTGGGTGCAAACGCTGCTGCGTCCTTTAGTCGGGACACAGGGGCAGAGTCAAGGCATCGTGGGCAACACCATTGACGTGACTGATCTGAAGCAAGCTGAGGCAGATCTGAGGCGGCAGATTAGACGATCGCAGCTCTTTTCCGACATTGCCCTCAAGATTCGTCAGTCTTTGCAATTTGAGGAAATTCTGCAAACGACCGTCACCGAAGTGCAAACGTTTCTTCAGGTCGATCGGGTCATGATCTTTCAGTTTCAGGGAAATGGCTCAGGTAAAGTGGTTCAAGAGGCGATCGTTCCAGGAAACATAACGACCTTATATCAAGTCTTTGCTGATCTCTGCTTTCCAGAGGCGTTTGTCGATCGCTATCGTCAGGGACGAATCCGCGCCGTAGCTGATATTGAGACTCTCAACATTGATCCTTGCCACCTCAACTTTTTGCGATCGCTGGGCGTAAGAGCCAAGCTCATCATCCCGATTTTTGTCGGTAGTCACCTTTGGGGGCTGCTGATTGCTCACCACGGTCTGCCGCGCACCTGGTCTGATTTTGAAATCGATTTGCTGCAAGAGTTGGCTAATCAGGCGGGCATCGTGCTAGCTCAAAGCCAGCTTTTGGCGGCTCAAAAGGAAAGCGAAGAGCGTTTTCGCAGCGCGTTTGATGCAGCTCCGATTGGCATCGCCCTTGTGGGATTAGATGAGCGCTGGATCAAAATTAATCCGGTGTTGTGCACGATGCTGGGCTATCCCGAATCTTCTTTATTGGGTCGGGATGCGTCTACTCTGATTCATCCAGACGATACTCAAAAGTTCCGGCGCTGCGTCGAGCAATGTGTTGAGCAATGTGCTAAGCAGACTCTGACAGACGATAACTATACGGCTCAAGCCGAGTTGCGCTATTGCTGTAGCGGCGGACGTATTGCTTGGGCATTGCTGAGTTTATCGACGGTGCGTGGTGCCCAAAACCAGCCGCTATACTACGTGTCACAGATTCAAGATATTACCGAACGCCATGCCCTTGACCAGATGAAAACCGAGTTTATCTCTATCATTAGCCATGAGCTGCGAACGCCCCTAACGGCAATGCGGGGATCATTAGGACTCATTGCCACTGGCGTTTATGATCGCAAGCCAGAGAAAGCAAAGCGGATGATTGAGATTGCTGTGAACAATAGCGATCGCCTGGTGCGGCTCGTCAATGACATTCTCGATCTCGAACGACTGTCTTCTGATAAGGTTCAGTTGATGCAAGAGCGCTGCTGTGTTGCTGAGCTGTTGCAAAGGGCATCGGAGGGTTTGCAAGCGATCGCGGATGATGCATCTGTGGCGATCGTCATTGAGATGGCAGCCAATAACCCATCACAGGTTCAGGTCTGGGGCGAACCGGATGCCATCATTCAAACGCTGACTAATCTCATCAGCAACGCCATTAAGTTCTCTCCACCGCACACCATTGTCCGACTCTCTGCCTATCCCCAAATTGATTCTGTCCTGTTTCAGGTTAAAGATCAGGGACGAGGCATTCCGCTCGACAAGCTGGAAGCCATCTTTGAGAGATTTCAACAGGTCGATGTGTCAGACTCTCGCCAAAAAGGAGGCACAGGTCTGGGTCTGGCGATTTGCCGTAAAATTGTGCAGCGCCACGGTGGAGAAATTTGGGTCGAAAGCACGGTGGGCGAGGGCAGCAGTTTTTACTTTACCCTCCCCATTCCCCCCGGAGAGCAACCATGATCACCCCATGCATTCTCGTCATTGACGACGAAGAAGAGATTAGAGAAGTGGTGCGCGCCTGTCTAGAAGATTTGGGCGGTTGGGACGTTGTCACGGCAGCATCGGGAAAAGAAGGGCTAATGCGGGCACAGACCGATCGTTTGGATGCCATTCTTTTGGATATGTCTATGCCCGAAATGGATGGCTTTGATTGCTTTAAGCTGCTTCAGGAAAATCCTCTCACTCAGCCGATTCCGGTGATTCTGCTGACTGCCAAGGTCTTGCCCAACGATCAGGCTCGATTTGCTCAAATGGGCGTGGCTGGAGTCATTACTAAGCCCTTCAATCCAGTCGTTATTTGCGATCAGGTGGCTAAAATCCTCAATTGGAGCCTGTAGAATTTGCGGCATTGCTTAATTGGGGGATGGATTTTTCGGGAGAGGGACGCTCAGCGCCTCCCACAAAAAATCGATCCCTAAAATCAGCGATATCGAGTTTGGGCGTTGCTGAATGCAAGTATGAAAGCCCCCCAACCCCCAATTCTGGGGGACTTTGAATGGTTCGGAAGTCCCCCAGAATTGGGGGATTTAGGGGGCGAGAAAACTGTCAACTCAGATAGATTCATACTTCGATTTAGCAACGCCCGAATTTGTATCATTGAACTACAAATATAAGTTCCTTATTTTCTTGACTTATCGTGGAAGTATGGGGTGAATGCTACTTGCAAGATCGGCTTTTGCAGATTTTCGTAAAAACAGCCTTTTTGCAAAGTAGTCTTGTCGCTCACCCAAAATGCGCCTATTGGCAAAACGAAATGTCAACCAAGCTCGCCAAACTAATTCTGCTGATTGATAGTGAACCCTACACCCGCGAGGTCGTGCAGGCTTGTTTGAGCGATCTGGGAGGATGGAATGTTCAATCCGTCTCCTCTACTCAGGCGGGCTTGGAGAGTTTAGCGATCGAACCTCCAGATGCCATTCTTCTGGATATTTGTCTGCCTGGAATGAACGGTATGGCGTTCATCCAGCGACTTCAAGATCATCCTTTGGGTCGCTCGATCCCGGTCATTTTACTCACCACAAAAGCCTATTGGTTTACACCCCTACAGCTTCTCAAAATGGGCGTGGTAAAGACGATCGCCACACCGTTTAATCCCCTTGTGCTTACGGATGTTGTGACCCAAGCTTTGAGGCAGCAAGAGCTTTGAGAGTGCTTCTCTCGATACCTTGCTGTAAAACCTCAAGAATGAAACTTTGAAGAATCGCTGGCACTGCTGATCTTGGAGATAATTTTATGTGGGATATGGGTGCTCTGCACCCATATCCCACATAAAATTATCTCTCTATTGAACAATGCTTAATGACTCAACGTTTAGGCGCGACGAGCCACCAAGCCCCACAGAAAGATCGCAATCAGTGCGCCGATAATGGCAATAATGAATCCTGGAATGCTAAAGCCAGCCCCGGCAAGCTGCAAGGCTCCAGTCGTCAAGAAGCTATACAAAGAGCCGCCCAGAAATGCTCCAATGATTCCCAGCACAGTAGTGGTAATAAATCCGCCACCTTGAGTGCCAGGATAAATAGCCTTAGCGATCGCCCCTGAAACTAAACCCAAAACAATCCAAGACAGTATGTTTAACATGGTGCATTCCTACAGCTAGTTTTTAGTGATCTCTGTGAGCTGCTTTTTGCGGTAAAGCAAGCAGCTAATGGTAACAAGTGAGACAGAGAGAGCTGTGAGTAGAGCGATCGTCTGCCCTCGGCTAAGGGTTCTCCTGCCTAAATTCGCTTTCACCACAGAAGGCTTTCCTTGAATCAACGCTAATTCCCTAACGAGTCTCAGACTCAGTTACTCCAGCGGTATTGGGTCTGAGCTGAATATTGAGCGATCGCTGGCCACCATCATCTATCCGAGCAGTATACTTACGACCGTCGCAAGGCTCACGATTTGTTGAGCAGCCATAGTATTCTCTGTAGCCTGAAGCTGCACTGCTAACGGCAGGAGCATTTGATAGCGACATTTGCCCAGTTCCCCGGTTGTAGACATTCATTAGCGTCCTGCCGCTAGGCTCACGATACACCCGAACCGCATAGGTGGAGGTTTGGAACTTGAGGACATCCTCTTGCTCAGATTCACTGCCGCTGCTGTCTGCGTCATCCGACTCTAGATCAGTGAGGGCAAACGCCGTTACTCTGGCGGTACCTGGGTTAACGGTGCAAAATGCAGTCTGACTGCTGTCACCGCTATTGCCAACCACTAGCGTTCGATTCGCGCTGCGATCGAGCCTTAACCCCAGCATGGCAACGCTGCCAAGACTAATATTAAACTCTCTTGACGCTCGTTCTCGACACGCCAATCGAGCCAAGACCGGAAGAGAAGAGATATCGGTTGTAATAGGCTGAGCAACTAGCGGAATGCTAAGGCAGAGATCAAAAACGGCTAAACAAAGGGCAGTTAAGGTAGCCGTATAAAAACGAACTTTCATCTTTTGTCTAACCACGTTCTGCTAGATTACTGCTGCTAGATTATTTTTGCTAGATTAATTGCGCTTAGACGCTATCCTGCAAAGGCTTTAAGCGTCTTGTTTGCCACATCAACCGCTTGATTGAGATCCTCAATGCCACTACCAAGATGTCTATACTATGAGTTCCTTTGAATAGGAGTGCTCTAATCGAGCGTTGCTGATCTCTGGGATGGTTTTCGTTAGAGAGGGACGCGAAGCACCTTCTCTAACAAAAACTATCTCCTTATCAAAACGCCCTGTAGCCGTTCAGGGAAGCGCTCAAAAGGCTTTTTACACTAGCGCTGCTTTAAACTTTGCAAGGGCAATCGCTTCTTTATCGCTTACTTTTTGACCTGCGCCAAACAGCCCGCTTCCTGCCGCGTTGGCAACGCTGTCTCCACAGGAATAAACAAACGCTTTATACTCTGCAATTTCTTCGGGAGTTGCCTTTCCAGCTAATACGCCTAGGGCAGCGCTAACAGAAGCGATCGCCTTGTCAACCAATGCACCTGATTCAACTTCTTCAGCTTTAACATCAGGTTTTTGAAGCTTCACATCACCGCTTTTGAGAGCTGCTTCAGAAAATACAGCTTGAATCACAGAATTGCTGGGATATTTTTTGGCAACTCCAGCAATTTCTTTCGATATCGCAGCTGCTTCAATAGCCGTTGAAACGATCCCGACATCCACCATTGCCACAGCTAGACCCGTCAGCATCGGAGCTTCAGCGATCATTGTCATCTCTTCCGGTGTGTAGCTTGCAACCATTTTGCTATATCTTTCAGAAACGTTGAGCCAAGCATATGCCTCAAAAATAACGAATTGATAAAGTTGTAAAAGAAGATTCAAGTAAAACTAAAGAGAGCATGGAGAGACTTTTCCCTAAATAGGGGTAATACCCCCTGAGCGGTTGTTATGCAATCCTTTGAAAGGGCTACATAGATTAGAATTCTGACATCGTTATCAGTTCATTATCTTCTTGTTTTAATGTTGAGCCACAAGTTAATTTCTAAAAGCTTTTATCGATAGTTTTTGAGTCTTAAGCGTGTAGAACTAAGACTCTATAGAGGTTCTTGCGCAAAGATTTTACTGTACCTGGAGCAGTCGCATCCAGGCAAAATTGAGATAAGCAGCTTGAGCTGAGAGATCGCTATTCAGCGCTGAGTTTGGACGCTCTCACCTAGGCAATCCTGTTCGTCATTGAACCTTCTATTTACTGTCGATCCACTTGTGTACTGTCGATCCTTATCAAAGGGAACTCAAACCTATGGGACTCTTCTTCGAGATTCTAAAATCAATCAATAACCCCAATCAACAGGGAAGCGTCGATCAACTCAGCTCAGTTATGAATGCAGTGCAGCAGGTCGGTGCAACTCGCGGCATCAATTCTTCTACCCTACAAACTGTCATGTCAGCGCTGAGTGGTTTAATTCGTCCGGCTTTGCAAGAGAGTAGAGGTTTGCCATCAACGGAGAACCTGGTCACTCAACTTGGAAGTGGAAATTTTGGTGCACCAACGCTGCCCTCTTTTATGACGCCGCAGCTACAGCAGCAGATGGTTCAGGTGATTGCTCAGAAAACTGGCTTGAGTGCCAGTACGCTACAAGCTTTACTACCTGGGGTGATCACAACTGCGATGGGATTTTTGGGTATGGGCGCCAGCAAGCCAGGTGTGGGGGGCGGAAATTCTGTCCTGAACGCTTTTCTAGATAGCGATCGCGACGGTGATACTGATCTGGGAGACGTATTTAAGTTTGCCGGTCGCTTCCTGAATTTGCCCCGATAGAGAGCAGACTCACATACGGCTTCTCTAATCAGGCAATGCTAAAGCGGCAATGCTAAAGCGATTAAATAGGTACAACAATTAGACAGAAATTAGACAGACCTGAGTTGACTGGGATGTGGACGCGATCGCGTTGGGTAGGAATCGGTTTTTACAGGGTTAATCGCATGAATAAGTACCGGGTTCGGAAGACGTTTTTTCCACATGGAATAATGCTGTTTGTTTTGGCGGCAACCCCCACGTTTTTGGTATCCTCTCTCAGGGCGTATCCGCTTCTGGCTCAATCTGCCGCCCTCGATCTCTCGGTGCCAACATCAGTTCCGAGTGGAACAGCCGTCAAGATTGATGGCTCAAGCAGCATGGCAACCATTAACCAAGCTCTGAAGCAGCGCTTTGAGACTCAGTTTCCAGGTACAAAGGTTGAAGTTGGCTATGGAGGAACCGATCTGGCTTTGCAATCCGTGCTGGAGGGAAAGAACGATCTGGCGGCGATCGGGCGCACCCTCACAGATGCAGAGAAAGCGCAAGGGCTAACTTTAGCTCCCGTTAGCCGCAATAAAATTGCGATTTTAGTGGGTGCAGGTAATCCTTTTAATGGCAGTTTAACCGTTGACCAATTTGCTAAGATTTTCCGGGGTGAGATCACAGATTGGTCTGAAGTTGGGGGGGCACCGGGCGCAATCCGGATGATTGACCGACCCGAAACAAGCGATACTCGACGAGCATTCCTGAACTATCCCAGCTTTCAATCAGCACCGTTTCAATCGGGTGCAAACGCCACCACGTCTGAAGACAGCACCGAAGCGGTAATTGGGGCATTGGGCAATGATGGCATTGGCTACGCGATCGTCAATCAGGCAACCGGACAGTCCAACGTGCGCATTGTGCTGATGCATGACACGCTGCCTACCGATCCCCGCTATCCCTTCTCTCAGCCACTCTCCTATGCCTACAAAGCGGATCTCAATCCTGGGGCAAGAGCATTTTTGGGTTACGCGATCGCTCCTGAGAATCAGCAATCGATCGAAACAGCGCAGGCTGCTTCCCCTGCGCTGCCTTCGCCTATCCAGCCTGCGCCAAATGCGGCAGTCAGCCCTGCTCCTGACCCAACCGTAGCAGCCAGCCCGACCGTGGTAGCCAGCCCGACTGCCAGCCCATCCACGGCAGCGATCGAGCCTAATGCTTCTAATCTTGACTCTTCCAGCAATGCAGGATGGCTTTGGCTACTTGCCCTGCCTCTATTGGGAGGTCTATGGTGGCTGTTGAAACCTAAAGCAGAACCCGTTGCGCCTCTCGCTGCTCCTGTGACACCCGCGCCTCCAGTACATGAACCCCTTCCGGATAGCCGCATTATCCTGGCAGCTCGTGACTGCAAGAACGCCTATGCTTACTGGGAAGTGCCTGATGAAACAAAAGCTGAGCTAAGACGGCATGACAGACAGCTCAAACTACGCCTCTACGATGTGACGGATAGCCATAACAATTACCAAACTCAGCAGATTCAGCAATTGGATTGCCATGAGCCAGATCAAGACCTGCCTATTGCGATTCCGGTGGACGATCGCGATTATCTGGTTGAGCTGGGTTATCTAACAGACGATCGCTGGCTGAAGTTGGCGCATTCTGCCCCTGTGCGGGTGCCAGCCTGCCCTGTGCCTGAGAACAGAATCGATCGCCAGGTGCAAGTCGCTAAGGATGAAGCTTTTGCTCCGCGCAAGGCGGCTGTGATTGCCGGAACTGCTACAGCAGCAACTCTAGCCGTCGATCGCGCCGTTAGCCAGCGCCGATATGCCTGGACAGAGCCAGATCACCAGAAGAGTCAAATCATCTTGGTGCCGCGTACTCCTAAGAGCGCCTATGCTTACTGGGAGCTATCGCAAGCTGATCAAGAAGCTGCTCGACGACAAGGCGCAGAAAAAATGGCGCTACGCATCTACGAAGTCACAAACCTAGATAGAGAGGATGTGTCAGCACACAGCATGCAGCAATTTGAATGTGACGAACGCGATCGCGATCGCCATGTTCCTATTCCCATTAGCGATCGCAATTATGTGGCAGAAATAGGTTACATCACGGGTGATGGGCGCTGGTTAAGGAGTGTTCGCTCACAGCCTGTGCGCGTTCCTGCTTTGTAGCCTTAGCGATCGACTTTGCCGTTGATTGTCAGTGTTGGAGTTTCACCTGAGTTGGGCACAAAAACAGTCATCTGCGATTCGCTTCGAATGGGAACGTACTGAGTACCTGCATCGGTTTGCTCGATTGCAACAGGGTTAGCCCTCATCCAAGTCAACCGACTCTGTTTATCGTACACGTTGATCAGCGTTTGCCCGTTTTGGGTGAAGATCCGCACAGCGTTTCTGCGCCCTTCAAAGGCGACAATCGTGCGGTCGGCAGTGCTTTCACTGGTGTTTTCACTGGTGCTTTCACGCTGCGCCTCCAGTTGGGTAAACCGCAGAGGCGCAGTGCCATCCTCACCGTAAATTAGTAGATAAGGTCCTTCCAGCTTGATCTGCTGAGCTTTTTCGAGCGCTTGAAAATAGCGAGTTTCTTGATTCATCACCGCAGGGCTACACATCATCCGAGTGGAGGCAACGGCACCAACGGTAAAGGGACTTTCTGACGCTTCACCTGTCAACTGAGCTGCCCCTCTGTATTGGTTGCAGCCTCCCCGTCCGGAGATACGATTTGCTTCATCGAAACGGAGCGTTGTTTGTAGATTGTCAATTACGCCAGCTCCACCCAAATCTTCAAGCAGCCACTCTGTGCCTGTTAGCTGAGCTAGGGTGGTTACTGAATTGGGCGATCGCTCACTCATAGATCCTGACATCTGCTCTGCATTGATTTGAACAGGCTCGCTGGAAAAAGCCCTGGATTGAAAACCTGGAAAACAGCTCAGGCTGATAATACTGATACTCGCGCTGAGCATTAAAAAAATACTTTTTTGTCTCACTTTTTAACCTCACCCATTAATGTGCAAGATATTCTCTTTCGCGCTTGAAGCTTAGAATGAAGCAACCGTAAAAGGGAATATCTCAGTACCGGTCTTGACTTAATAGCGTTATGGCAACCGCCAAGGCGGTTAGGACGGGGACATTTTGGGTGGGCGCGAAGCGCCCACCCAAAATGTCCTAAGCAAACTGGCGATAGCTATATTTCTAACTTTAGCGATCGATCGCCCAGCCAAGGCTCATGTTTCAAAAAATGATATGTCTTTGCAGTCCGATCGCTCAACCTAGACTTATTTGCCTTCATGAAACAGTTTTTACCTTTGTCGAAACTTTTCGTAACAATTTGTTTCATAAAAGAGTAAAATAAGAGCCGTTTGTGACCTGCGTTCTGCATCTCCAGCGGGGACATCAGATTGCTTCATGCAGTAGGGTCGATCGTCGATCGCGGCAATTTTTTGGTCGCGCGAAGAGGATGGGCTGTTCTGCCATGGAAGAACTCTTGTAGAGAACTCTCATGGGGAACTCTAATTTTGGGGTGCTGAGCGTCCTGAATGGAGAGAAGAACTTAGATATTCATGTCCAGTCAAATTGGAAACTTCGTGCAATCAAATATAAGCATCAGTTCAGCGGCTAAAGTCGCCCGTACAACGGAGCTACCCTTTACGCTCCAAGATCTAAAGGCAGCCATTCCGGCATACTGTTTTGAACCCTCTGTTGGAAAATCCCTTGCCTACTTCTTTTTAGATATAGGCATCATTGCAGGGCTGTATGCGATCGCTCACGCTTTAAATTCCTGGCTGTTTTTCCCGCTATTTTGGGTGATGCAAGGAACGATGTTTTGGGCGCTATTTGTTGTGGGGCATGATTGCGGTCATGGCTCTTTTTCTAAGCTCAAGTGGCTGAATAATTTGGTGGGGCATCTCGCTCACACGCCTATTCTGGTGCCTTTTCACGGCTGGCGCATTAGCCATAGAACGCATCATGCCAACACGGGCAATCTGGACACTGACGAAAGCTGGTATCCGGTCTCGGAAGCCAAGTATGATCAGATGCCCTGGTATGAGAAGCTGTTTCGCTTTTATCTGCCTCTGCTGGCTTACCCGATCTATCTGTTTCGGCGATCGCCTGGTCGAGAAGGTGGCTCTCACTTCGATCCCAAAAGTCCGCTGTTTCGTCCTTCCGAAAAGTGGGATGTGCTGACTAGCTCGGTGCTGCTGGTGCTGATGGTCGGCTTTTTGGGCTATCTGGCTTTCCAGTTTGGCTGGGTATTTCTAGTGAAATACTATCTGGCTCCTTACCTCGTGTTTGTTATGTGGCTAGATTTGGTGACATACCTGCACCATACCGAAGCTGATATTCCATGGTATCGGGGTGAAGACTGGTATTTTCTCAAAGGGGCGCTATCGACGATCGATCGAGACTACGGCTTCATCAACAGCATTCATCACGACATTGGCACCCATGTGGCACACCATATCTTCCTGAATATGCCGCACTATCACCTGAAGACGGCAACAGAGGCAATCAAGCCAATCTTGGGCGATTACTACCGCAAATCGGAAGAGCCAATTTGGAAGAGTTTTATTCGCTCTTACTGGGTCTGTCAGTTTGTTCCTAACCAGGGTGGTAAAGTTTATTACCAATCGGCGAAGCGATCGAATTAAGGGCAGGGGAGTGATCCAGTAATACGTTGGCTCACTCCCTTCCTCTCAAAAAATAGCTTATTGTATCTTTGGATCTTAAGGATCGTGGATTAAATAACCTGTACAACCGATCTGCTGTGGGGGCTGAGCAATGCTAAGCCCCTACCCCAAGAATTACTTCAGGTATAAATTTTTTTGAAAGGGGCACAGAGCGCCCCTTTCAAAAAAATTTATACCCAGACTAAGCAATGCCGATTATGGGAATATGGAACCGTATCTCAGTCAGTTTTGAGGAGCTTGTGTAATGACGGAACTTGATCCAGTAAAGGTGATGAAGCAAGAGGTCGGTCGGGCAGCAGCGGCACGAGTCAAGTCAGGCTCGATCGTCGGGCTAGGAACCGGATCGACGACCGCCTTTGCCATCCAATTTTTGGGCGATCGCCTCAAGTCGGGCGAACTCAAAGATGTGAAGGGTGTGCCTACGTCTTTTCAGGCTTCGGTATTGGCGAAAAAGTACGGTATTCCTCTAGTGACGCTGGATGACATTGATGGCATCGATATTGCCATTGATGGAGCCGATGAGGTCGATCCGCAAAAGAATTTGATTAAAGGGGGTGGCGCAGCACATACGCGCGAGAAAATCGTGGATTCTCTTGCCAAAGAATTTATTGTGGTTGTGGACAGCAGCAAAATGGTCGATCGCCTTGGCTCAACCTTTGCTTTACCTATTGAAGTGCTGCCTCTAGCAATTACTCCCGTGACTCGCGCGATCGAGAAGCTAGGCGGCAAGCCAGAGCTGCGCCTAGGAATCAAGAAAGATGGTCCTGTGATTACCGACCAGGGAAACATGGTGCTAGATGTGACCTTTGCGGCGATCGACCATCCGGCTGAGCTAGAAAAAACCCTCAACAACATTCCGGGCGTGCTAGAAAACGGACTCTTTATTGGTCTAGCAGACCTGATCTTGATTGGCGAAATTATTGACGGCAAGCCCAGCGTCCGAGAATTCTGACTAGGCAGGCTTCGAGTAATGGCTTTTGAGACGACGAGCCAGCTGCTGCGACTTTAAGCCATACTCGATTGCCTCCAAGACTCTGACTACGCCTGTTGTATTGACCATCTCAACGTTTTTGCCTGCTCTTTGGGCAGCCTGGACAGCTTTATCGGTCAACTTGTGGCTGGTGTAGCCCGTGATGACCAAAATTAAGTCGGCAGTGACGATATGACTCTCAGACTGGACGGCAATTTGTGGGCCTGCCTGAGCCGTACACCAAATTAGGTTCACGCTTGAATCTCGTAGGCGATTTCTGATCACGGTTTCTAGGCGATCGTGTCCACCAAAGATCACTACCTTTCCTTCTAATATGCCGTAGGGGTTGGGGCGTTTCTCCGAGGTGCGATGCCGGACGCGAGGCTGTACGTCGGGGGCACGCTCCACGCGGGATCGGTTCTCTAGCGCCTTGTTGTAGATAAACGCGAGGGTCTGCTCGTGGCTGCCGCGCAAACGGGCTACAGGTCCTTCTTCACTATGGTCATTAATTTGGGCAATCAGAGCATCTACGACTTCTTCAAGCGAGTTGATCGCCTTGAGGTCATGGGCGTATGCTCGAACGGCGATCGCGGCATCGGTGGCGCTAAAGAAATCTTCTTGCTCCGAAATCATTTCCAGCAGGTCGGCTTTCAATGCCTGTCGCCAGCGGTTGGTTTGCTCGGTTAATCGTTCGTCTAGCAAGCGCTCTTCGTTAAGCAGCATTTGTCGATCGATCGTTTGGGTCGCTAGCAGCGGCGCATCTGCCAGTTTTTGCTTGAGATCGGCAGCTTTTTCCTCCAGCTTTTGCCGGGTCATGCTATCCACGAAATCCTCTGAAACGAGCTGAGACAGCATTTGCTCGACCTGCGATAGCAAAGGCTCTAGCCGCTGCTTAATTTTGCCTATTTCTTGGTCGATCTGTTCATCTCGCTGCTGTTGGAGTCGCTTTTCTTCTAGCTCTATTTTTGCCAAGGAGAGTAAATCCTGGACTGAACTTTCTAGATCATCAAGGTCTGAAATATCCATAAGATTCAAGGGAACTTTGTAAGACTATGAGTTTATAAGACTATGAGTTTATGAGCTATGCCTTTGTAGAACATATGCAGGTATGGAACCGTACAGGTGTATAACCGGATAGGTAAAACATCCGTAAGGCTAAGACATTCCCTAGAGATTAGCTTTACTTATCTGTTGATTCGTCTTCCTAAAGGAGTATGAATCAGCGTTGATAGGTTTTCTAGCATGGAAGAGATGGATTAACTTTACTGGCTATGGCACTCTTCAACAAGCGGTGAGCTTATCGATCGGCTTATCGATCGCAGGGGGATGCAGATCGAGAATAGTTAGGCACCATAGCAAGTTTTGATCGCCAATACCCCAACAAATGTCCTGAAACAGATGGTCATCAACTCTAGCTAACTTTATTATTGCTATTTTTGAAGTGGGTTGCGTCAATTGTGGCGATACATATCTTCTAAAAGTCACCAATCCAAAGGACTATGCAATATCGAAGATTTGGGCGTACAGAGCTATCCATTCCGGTATTCTCCTGTGGGGGGATGCGCTACCAATACAAGTGGCAAGACGTGCCGATGCACGAGATTCCAGCCAGCAATCAGGCAAATCTGGAAGCCACAATCCATCAGGCGCTAGAGGTTGGCATTAATCATATCGAAACAGCGAGAGGTTATGGGACTTCAGAACTCCAACTTGGCAAAATTTTGCCCACCTTACCCCGTGACAAGCTGATCGTCCAAACTAAGGTAGGAGCAGCCCAGCCTCAGGAGTTTCAGCGCAACCTGGAACAGTCTTTCAACAATCTCAAGCTGGACTATATTGATTTATTGGGGTTACATGGCATCAATAATGCCGAATCGTTAGATCAGTGTACCCAACCGGGTGGCTGTCTAGATATTGCGCGCAAATTTCAGCAGCAGGGTCGAATCCGCCATATTGGGTTTTCGACCCATGGGGCAACGGACTTAATTTTGCAGACGATCGCCACCAACCAGTTTGATTACGTTAACCTGCACTGGTACTACATCAATCAGGGAAATTGGGCAGCGATCGAGGCAGCAAAACGTCACGACATGGGCGTATTCATCATTAGCCCGTCTAATAAAGGGGGCAATTTGTATGAACCGCCTCAAAAGCTGGTAGACCTGTGCTATCCCCTTAGCCCCATGGTATTCAATGATTTGTTCTGCCTCAGTCACCCAGAAGTGCATACCCTAAGCATTGGCGCATCTCGTCCGCAAGATCTGGAGGAACATCTCAAAACCCTGGCGCTACTCGATCGCGCTGACGAGATTCTGCCGCCCATTATTGAGCGATTAGAGCAGGCAGCGATCGCCGAGCTGGGCGAAGACTGGTTTCGCACCTGGCATGTGGGTCTGCCGCAACATCACGAAACGCCGGGTGGGGTCAACATTCCGGTGATTCTGTGGCTGCGCAATCTGGCGATCGCTTACGACATGGTGGACTATGGCAAAATGCGCTATAACCTGTTGACCAATGCGGGAGATTGGTTTCCTGGCGCCAAAGCCGACCAAATCGGGAAGCTTGACTTGCGCTCCTGTCTGGCGCACAGCCCCCATAGCGATCACATCCCTAAGTTACTAGCTGAAGCTCATGAGCTGTTGGCAGGGACAGAGGTAAAGCGGCTTTCTCAGCAGTAGGCTAGGGCTTGCAGGTAGTCTCGTACTTTCTGGGCAGCGATCGCCATCTGCTCAGGCTCAGGGCTTTCCTGAGAAAGTCGGGCTACCTGCAATTTCCAGCCTTTAAGCCCTGACTCCGCAGGGTCAGGGTAGCGGGGCTGAAGGACGAAATGAACGTGGTAAGGAGACTGATCAACCCAAAGGCTAACGTAAACTCGCTCGGCGTTTAGAGCTTGCACCATGGCGCCCGAAAGCAGCTTCAGGGCATTGCCTAAACTAGCCGATTCTTCTGAACTCAGCTCCCAAAGATTTTCTCGGTGCAGCCGAGTCTTGAGAACGATCGCCCCTACGCCCAAAGCGCCCAAGCAGTGATCGGCAACCCAGTAATTCGTTGCCCAAATCACGCCACCTGGAACGGCAACTGCTCCCGTCAGCGTTTGGCAAGCCAGACAGCCTGTTTCAGCCACGCTCAAAAATCCAAAGCCTATTTACCAAAGCCTTTGCCGCGATTTGAGGAGGGAAGACACACACAGTCTTGAATCTGCTGCCGCAGTTTTTCAGAGTCGAGGTCTTGTCCAATCAGCACGAGCTGATTTTTAGGCGCGCCCTTCCACTCGGTGTCGTCCAGCGAGAAGCGCTTGCCGCTAAGGTGAAAAATGTGGCGCTTGGGACTTTCATCAAACCAAAGAATGCCCTTGGCGCGGAAGACCGATGCCGGAAGCTGAGTATCTAGAAAATGCTGAAACTTCTTGATGGCAAAAGGGCGATCGCTCTGAAACGAGAGTGAGGTAAATCCATCGATGGCTAGATGATCGGAATGCTGGTGGTCGTGATCATGTTCACAATGTCCGTGATCGTGATCGCAGCCAGCATGATCGTGGCTGCCGTGATCGTGACTGCCATGATCGTGGCTGCCATGATTATGGGCATCGTGAGCCTGCTGATCGGGGTGTGCGTGACCGAAATGCTCATGTGGCTCATAGCTCTGAGGCGCGTGATCCTCGTGCGAATGACCCTCATGCGCATGATCGTGATCATCATGCCCACGATCGCTCTTGCCTTCCTTGGACTCAAAGTATTTGTCTGACTCAAACAAGCCAACGCTGAGGATTAGCGGCAGCGGCACATTCGACTGCTTGGTGCGTAGAATTCTGGCTCCCTCTTTCACATCTCGGATTTTGACTTCTAGGGAATCTAGATCGGCTTCATCCACCAGGTCAGCCTTATTTAGTAAGATAATGTCGCCGTAGAGAATCTGGTTGTGGGCGGCTTCGCTGTTAAACAAATCCAGGCTGTAGTTTTCGGCATCCACCAGAGTAATGATGGAGTCGAGGCGAGTGAGATCGCGGAGTTCGGTACCGAGAAAAGTGAGGGCGATCGGCAAAGGATCAGCAAGCCCTGTGGTTTCAACGACGAGGTAATCGATTTGATCGCGGCGCTCTAGCACTTTGTAGACGGCTTCCACCAGATCGTTGTTAATCGTGCAGCAGATGCAGCCGTTGCTCAGCTCCACCATGTTGTCATCGCTGTTGTCTAGGGTGATCAGCAGCTCGTTATCGATGCCAATTTCACCAAATTCATTCACCAGAACGGCAGTTTTAATCCCTTCCTGATTGGTGAGAATATGGTTGAGCAGGGTGGTCTTGCCGCTGCCCAAAAATCCGGTGATGATGGTAACGGGAAGACCATGCTTGGCATCGTCCATTTGAGAAGACGCGCTGGTGGAAGTCACTACTGAAGTCATAGCCAGTCGTTTAAAAAGTTCAGGATAATGAGGCAGCGATTAATTGAGGGGATCTCACTGGCTCCGGTTTCAGAAATGGGGATTCCGGAATGAGAACGACTCTCGCTTATCATTATTATTGCTTGTCTGTTCGTAAGTTGTGGCTATAAGTTGTGGCAAGTTTTGCATTTATTCCAAAATTGAGCGTTTTGAGATTGAGGGGCGATCGCACTGCAAGGCTGCACTTTCACCGATGTTGTACCGATTTACTGCACTCTACATCCCCACTGCCCCTAAATCTTTAAACTCACCATGCCGCTCAAACTCTACAACACCCTGACCCGCCGCAAAGAAATCTTTGAACCCCTGGAACCAGGGAAGGTGAAGATGTACTACTGCGGCGTGACGGTTTATGATTACTGCCACCTAGGTCACGCCAGAGCCTGCATCATTTGGGACATTGCGCGACGCTACCTGAGCTGGCGCGGCTATGAGGTGCGCTATGTGCAAAATTTCACAGATATCGACGACAAAATCCTGAACCGTGCCAGGGCGGAAGGCTCCACAATGCAGGAAGTCGCCGATCGCTTCATTCAAGCCTACTTTGAAGATATGGCGCGGCTCAACGTCATGGAGGCAGATGAGTATCCACGAGCAACCCATACGCTGGACGGCATCAAGCGGCTAATTCACGACCTAGAGCAGAAAGGCTATGCCTATCCGGCAGCAGGAGATGTGTACTACTCAGTCCGCGCCTTCTCGGAATATGGCAAGCTCTCCGGTCGCAAGTTGGAAGATATGCAGGCAGGGGCAGGCGGTCGCACCGATGGCGATCTGGAAGCGCCCAAGAAAAAAGATCCGTTTGATTTTGCCCTCTGGAAAGCCGCAAAGCCGGGAGAGCCTGCCTGGGAATCACCCTGGGGTTCAGGTCGTCCAGGGTGGCACATTGAATGCTCGGCAATGGTGCGCGATCGTCTAGGCGACACGATCGACATTCATGCTGGGGGCAGCGATCTGATCTTCCCTCACCATGAAAATGAGATTGCCCAATCAGAACCCGCGACGGGTAAGCCTCTAGCCCGCTACTGGATGCACAACGGCATGGTCAATGTCGGCGGCGAAAAGATGTCTAAGTCTCTGGGCAATTTCACCACCATCCGCAAGCTGCTCGACTCTGGGCTAGACCCTATGGCGCTGCGGCTGTTCATTTTGCAAGCCCACTACCGCAAGCCGATCGACTTTACTGACGAGGCGATCGCCGCAGTCCAAAATAGCTGGGAAACCGTGAAAGAAGGCTTGCTGTTTGGCTATAAGTTTGGTGAGGCGATCGGCTGGACAGATACGGGCGATCCTTTCTTTGGCGATCCGGCAGCGATGCGGATTGATCTGGAGGGCGATCTGACTCAGCGCTTTCAAACCGCAATGGACGATGATTTCAATACGTCGGGCGGGGTAGCCGTCCTGTTTGAGCTGGCAAAAGAGCTGCGTAAGGAAGGCAATATTCTGACTCACGAGGGTAAGACAGAAATTCCTGCCCAAACTTTGCGGCAGCAATGGCAAACGCTGGTCGTTCTGTCAGAAATTTTGGGACTGGCGGCAAAGCCTGTGGAGGCAGAAAGCCTCAAGCTGACCGACAGCGAAATTGAAGCCCTCATTGAGCAGCGTCAGGCGGCAAAGCAGGCAAAGAATTTTGCAGAAGGCGATCGGATTCGAGACCAGCTCAAAGCCCAAGGCGTCCTCCTAGTTGATAAGCCGGGTGGCGTGACCGAGTGGCATCCCGGCTAACGCCTAGGCTAAGCGGCGGCAGATAACTTTTGCATCTTCATCAAGATCTATCGACCATCCGCTTCATCGACTTGTTATCTTGCTGGCATCTGACATCATTTCAATTTCAAAGATTCGTCTTCCAATCCATTCACTGATGGCAGGGACGACAGCGTTGCCAAGGAGTCTCCCTCTACGACCGTCCATCCGGGAGGAAAACCCATAAGCCTCTCCCACTCTGTCCACGTCAAGTTTCTCGCCACAGAGTATTGGTCGGTCTGAATGGCCTCCTTGATGTCCTCCAGTTTGGGCACGTAACGTGGGGCAGATGCTTTTTGCCATGGTATACCCGAAGCCGCCGCGACGTTGTACCACAAGCGGATTGTCTCCGAGAGTGCTTTGACGAAAATCGGATCTAGCTTGCGTTTTGCTCGATTCTCTCGACGAAGTATCCCCAGACAATTCGCTACTGTTAGCAAAGAAGTGATAGGCACGTTCCGATCTAAAACTTGCGACAAAGAACACTCTGTCTCGATTGTGGGGTAAGCCCGAATGGATAGCGTTACACGACACCCATCCCCCCAAATACCCATTCTCTTCGAGCGTGTCGATAACTGCCTCAAGAGCGGTTCCTTGTTCTGCGGAGAGCACGCCGGGCACATTTTCCATGACCAACCACGCTGGATGAATTTCTCTAACCAAATCCATAAACGTGAAGAAGAGACCACTTCTCTTTCCCGCAAGTCCTGCTCGATCTGTGTTGGCAGTGCTGAGGTCTTGGCAAGGCCATCCAGCACACCACAAGTCAGAGGCAGGGATAATTGCTGGGTTGAGGGTCGTGATGTCTTCATGTAAGGGGGTATGTGGCCAGTGGCGCTTAAGGATCTTCTGACAAAAAGGATCTATTTCACATTGAAATACGACCTTCATCCCTGCTCTTTCAAAGCCAAGATCAAAGCCGCCAATGCCAGCAAAGAATGAGGAGACACGCATATCAAAACTTGATACAGGGTCTGAATGATGCAGCTGATTATAGATGATTTAATCTGCACAGCCTATTGTAGACGAAAATCGTCTACAGATCAATCCTCCTTATAAATAACATCTCACTATGAGGTTGAGGTGTTAGCCATGGGAGACAAGCAAAATATTAGTGGAACAAGGATTCGTCAGGTCAGGCTGAAAAATAATTTAGACCAGGTTGAATTAGCCGCCGCTCTCAATGTTGATCATGGAATCAAGCTAGAACAGTCCGATATCTCAGAGATTGAGCGTCAAGTCAGATCTCTGAAAGATTATGAACTTGATGCCATCTCAAAGGTGCTGGATATCGACCCCATCTGGTTACTACGGGGGGATAACTAATGGCAACTGAGCGGAAAAGCCGTGGGCGACAAAAGTTTTTACCTCTTGCATCTGTAAGTGAGCAGGAAGTGCCAGGAAACATCAGCCGAGAAGTCTGGCTTGAGGAAGTCTGTCAAAAATTTGTATGTCCTAGTGAGGCCAATAAGTCCTACTATCGAGTGCTTTTGGAAGAACTATGGCCTGCGGGTCATGGTATTCCAGGCCCGCGTGTAAAAGAAGACGAACTGAGAGAAGCGATTAACCGCTTCAGAATACATCAGCATTTAGGAACAAAACCCTATAAACCTTATGTAGACGTTTTTCGACGCTTGCGAGAATTGCAAGGTGAGGAGGGCATTACCGGAATTGGCAGAGAAGGTAAAACATACCAACTTGTGAGCCTATCCTTAAGTGAGAAGAGAGTGCCACGAATTAAGCTTTCTGATCTAGACTGGCTAAGAACCCTGGACACTTATCAACGTAGATGTCCGGTATGTAACCGATCTGAGCCAAAAGTTCGTTTTCAGCAAGACCACAAGATCCCGCGCACTAGAGGCGGAGGTAACGAACTAAGCAATTGGCAACCCCTTTGTGATGAGTGTAATAACTTCAAAAGCACATCATGTCGTGGATGTCAATTAGAGTGCGAGATATGTAGTTGGGCTTTTCCTGAACGGTTTGCTCCACTCCGTCTATCTTCAGATAACATTTCTAGACTTAGGCAAATTGCAGTCAACACTAACTCAGATCCTCATGATCTACTGAACCAGATAGTGACTTGCTTTTTCCTCCATCAAGCGAGTGAAACAGGAGAATAGCATTGAACCTGCGTAGTGGAGGATATTACAGAACTACCACAACCCAGAAACGAAGACAGCTAACTATGAATTCTCCACTACGGATACTATTCCTCTCGACCTCTGTGGGTTCCCTGGGTTCAGGTCTGGGCGGCGGCGTGGAGCTGACGCTGCTCAACATTGCCCAAGAAATGCAGCATCGGGGACATCAAATTAATATTGTGGCTCCTGTTGGCTCAGCCTTGGCAGATCTCCCCATCACCCAAATTCCTGGAAATTTGCAAGAAACGGCTCAAACTCAGGGGCGGAATGCCCCCATTACCTTGCCCGCCGATGCCGTACTGGCCAATATGTGGGACTATGCCCGTCAAACTCAGGATAAGTATGACCTGCTGCTGAACTTTGCCTATGACTGGCTGCCGTTTTACCTCACTCCGTTTTTCGATCGCCCCATCGCCCATCTCGTCAGCATGGGTTCGCTCACAAAAGCTATGGATCAGGCGATCGCCAAAGTCATAGACTCCAACCCCGGCACGATCGGCGTACATAGCCACGCCCAGGCAGAAACCTTCAAGTTCGGCGATCGCTGTGTCGTGCTGGGCAATGGCTTAGACCTGTCCCTCTACCAGTTTCAACCAGACTCAGAGAATTATATGGCGTGGGTAGGTCGGATAGCTCCCGAAAAAGGCATTGAGGATGCGATCGCTGCGGTTCAAGCTGCTAGAACAACCCTGAAAATCTGGGGAGCTATGCCGGATACTGCCTACTGGCAAACTATCTGTCAGACTTACCCAGAGGCAAACATTAGCTACGAAGGCTTTTTGTCCACTGCGGAACTGCAACAGGCGATCGGTCACAGTCGCGGTTTGCTGATGACTCCCAAATGGATTGAGGCATTTGGCAATGTGGCGATTGAAGCCCTAGCTTGCGGCGTTCCGGTAATTGCCTATCGGCGCGGCGGTCCGGCGGAAATTGTGGAAGATGGCAAAACGGGCTGGCTGGTGGAACCCGACAGTGTTGCAGGATTGGTCGAGGCGATGGGTGAGCTAGACAAAATCGATCGCCATGCCTGCCGCCAAAGCGCCGAAACAACCTACTCCATGGGTGCCATGGGCGATCGGGTAGACGCATGGCTGCACAATATGCTGCACGCTATTTATTAAATAGGACTTACGCAAGCCCTCTAGCTGTAGTGCATTTTTGTTGTGTGTGGTGGG